>NZ_JAGTPI010000015.1:0-107037 GCF_021147825.1 Pseudomonas quasicaspiana | reverse complement strand
GGGCACCGCTATCTAAACTAAACCGCTTCCAGCCTTATCGCGGGCAAGCCCGGCTCCCACAAGGATAGTATTTCAATCAGATGTATTGGGTCTCACAGCAACCCGGTTACTTTCGCTAACGAAACGCCCTGCAAATCGGGCGTTTCCGACAGGCTTGTCCCTTTCTTCTGCGGGAAACTTCCTAGAGACTCCTGACCCCGTTGCGTGGGTGTTCTTGTCTCTCTAGGCTGCGTCGGTCACTGCTCATCAGTGATCGGGTTTAGCAGCCCCAGGATGAATCACCACGCAAAAATACCGTTTATGGCGGCTTTGCGTGGGGCACCTTCGGGTGCGCCGGTTTTTGGTGATTTTCCCCGGTCTGCTAACCCGCGACAAAGCCGCCACCTTCAATCGTTTAGCAGCGTTTGTCTGGTGGCCTTAATAAGGAAAGTGACCATGACAACAGTAACGCCAGCTCCACCGCATCTCACGCTCGAACAATCCCTTCTCCACATCTCCGAACTCCTGCGTTGCGCAGCAGCAACCGCCTACGAATCCGGTGACAGCCTCAACGGCCCGAAACGTGACCTGGCCTTTTCCGTCGTTCACCTGATCGGCATGGCACGGACCGAACTGGATCGCTCCTTAGCGGGAGTTGAAGCTCGATAAATTCCAGCCAGACAAGCCGTCTCGGCAACAAGTTGCCTCCTACCTGACACGGCGCTGTCTCGCAGCAAACACTGGGCCTGTAGGAGCTGCCGAAGGCTGCGATCGCGGTGTATCAGGAGAAATGCTTCGCAGCCTTCGGCAGCTCCTACAGAAAAGCATTCCAGATCAGGTGATTACATTTTTTTGATGAGCAGCGCCTGCCAAGCAGCCTCACGCCTGCTTTCCCCCACCATCACCCAAATCAATCATCCTGTGCAGCTCAAAAACACGCGCCTAGACTCAACCCACTTCAACAACAAGGTACAGGGTCATGTCCGAGTCGCTGCTCAGTTCCCGCAATCTGGCGTTCGAGCTTTACGAAGTGCTGGACGCCGAAGCGCTGACCCGGCGTGAGCGGTTTGCCGAACACAATCGCGAGACGTTCGACGCAGCAATTGGCACGGCGCGCACCATCGCTGAAAAGTACTTCGCGCCACACAACCGCAAGGCCGATGAGAATGAGCCACGCTATGAAAATGGCGAAGCGGTTCTGATCCCCGAGGTCAAACCTGCCGTTGATGCGTTTCTTGAGGCGGGTTTTCTGAATGCAGCACGCAGCTTTGAAGACGGCGGCATGCAACTGCCGACGCTTTTATCCCAAGCCTGTTTTGCACATTTTCAAGCCGCAAATGCAGGCTCTACGGCCTATCCGTTCCTGACCATGGGCGCGGCAAACCTGATCGAAAGCTTCGGCAGCGAGGAGCAGAAAAAGCGCTTCCTGCAACCGATGATCGAAGGCCGTTTCTTCGGCACCATGGCGTTAACCGAACCCCATGCAGGCTCATCCCTTTCAGACATTCGCACCCGCGCTGAACCCCACGAGGACGGCAGCTATCGTCTGCGCGGCAACAAGATTTTTATCTCCGGTGGCGATCACCAGTTGTCGGAAAACATCGTGCACATGGTGCTCGCCAAGCTGCCGGATGCACCTGCCGGGGTGAAAGGTATTTCGCTGTTTATCGTGCCCAAGTTTCTGGTCAATGAAGACGGCAGCCCAGGGCCGCGTAACGATGTGATTCTGGCCGGTTTATTCCACAAGATGGGTTGGCGCGGCACCACCTCAACAGCCCTTAACTTCGGTGATAACGGGCAATGCGTCGGCTACCTTGTAGGCAAGCCGCACCAGGGCCTGAACTGCATGTTTCAGATGATGAACGAGGCGCGTATTGGCGTGGGCATGGGCGCCGTCATGCTCGGCTACGCGGGTTATCTGTATTCGCTCGATTACGCTCGCGAACGGCCACAAGGCCGTCTGCCTGACAGCAAAAGCCCGGAAAGCGCTCCGGTGCCGATCATCCAGCACGCCGACGTCAAGCGCATGCTGCTCACCCAAAAAGCTTACGTGGAAGGTGCGTTCGATCTGGGCCTGTATGCGGCGCGACTGTTCGATGACACCACCACCGGAGAAACAGAAGAGGCGCGTCAGAGTGCCCAACAGTTGCTGGACTTGCTCACGCCCATCGTCAAAGCCTGGCCATCGGAGTTTTGCCTGAAGGCCAATGAACTGGCGATCCAGATTCTGGGAGGCCATGGCTACACTCGGGAATACCCGGTGGAGCAGCATTACCGCGACAACCGCTTGAACCCGATTCACGAGGGTACCAACGGTATCCAGTCACTGGACCTCTTGGGCCGCAAGCTGGCGCAAAACGGCGGTGCGGGCCTCAAGCAATTATTGCGGCTGATTGCCGACACCTCACAACGCGCTCAAGCACATGAAGCATTGACCGAACTGCGCCAGCCACTGGAGCAATTGGTGGCGCGCCTGCAAGCCGTGACACTTGGCCTGCTGGGCGATCTGGCGCAGGGAAAAGTGAACGCGACCCTGGCCAATTCGGCGCTGTATCTAAAAGCTTTCGGTCACACCGTGATCGGCTGGCGGTGGCTGGAACAGGCCATTCGAGCACAACAAGGCCTTGCCAATGGCAGCGAGGCCGATAGGGACTTCTATCAGGGCAAACTGCAGGCCGCCCGATACTTCCTGACGTGGGAGGTGCCGGGCTGTCATCACGAACTGACAATTCTTGAAGCGCGTGATGACCTATGCCTGGCGATGCAAAGTGAATGGTTCTGAATCAGGTCGCCGACGGGAAGAACATATCCAGCAGCGCTGATCCCTGCGGCCCGAGTCTCGCCGCGTATTGCTCACGACTGAATGGCTCGCCCGTGCGCAGATCAAAGATACGGCCTGCAGGCTCACCGGTACGATGACGACCGGCTGGACTTTCGCTCAAGCGCACCTTGATGAATTTGAAATGCTCGCCCACTACCTCCTCAATGTTTTCGATCCTGAAAAAGGTACCGGGTTTGAAGACTGATTCAGCTTCCTCCCAATCCCCCGAAAAAGGCGCTATTGGGGTTGCCGTGCGATAGGCCTTGGCCGGAACTTCGAAAACGATGGAGGTATCGTCGAACCTGATCACCGCACCGTCGTTGATGTGCAGCTGGAAAATATGCGATTGCACGCCGCCCTGGCTGCTGGAAAAAATACGCGCCACATAAGGGTTTTCGCTGAACGAGGTGAAGTCAGTGTTGACCAGAATATCCCCCGTTTTGATCGTCCCGCTGCGAAACGTAATGCCTGATGTACTGCGATGGCCGCTACCACCGCGATACAGGTCCACGTCGTTGTTGCAGCCGATGCTGTCGATATCCTCGGCAAGCTCCACGATCATTTCGATCTGATTGGGAAGTGTCGATTCGCCGGTGCGCAGGTAAACGTTGAAATCTTCGTCGCGCGCGGTGTAATCAGATACACGACCACCAATGTACTCATCCTCGGTTTTGAACAGCCGATGCTCGTCGCCCCAAGCGTCAACCAATAGCCGGTTGCCGTGTTCATCGGTGCTGATGAATCCACCCGTGTCCATTTCCGAGTCGAAATCCGAAGCAGGGTCGTATTCCCGAACGCAGTCATCCACCACCGCCTTCTGCCGCGCGAGGGCTATTTTGGAGAGCTGCTCCTCTTCGAGCAGATCGAAGCGCATGTAGGTATCCCAGAATGCGGATCGGGTCGGGACCAGTGATTGTGATTGGGAGCCTGCCGATGAAGTTGCACCTTCAACTCCATCGATGGGAGAGCCGCCACCCAGGTGCGGTGGAGCCAGTAACTCCCACTCTCCCACAGCATTGAGCCGCACCGGTTTGAAGCCAAAGAAAGCGAACGGATTTTGAGGGTTGACGATGGCCCAGGTTCGCAAGGAGCTGTTGTATGAAACACGATAAGGCAGGTTGCGGATTTCAATCCACGTTTCACCATTGGTTAGCACCCTGATGCCTTGCATGTGCCCGGACGCATCAGCAATGTCTTCATCCAGAATCACGTTACCGCGCATTTCGGCCAGAAACGCATCGCTATTTTGAGCGGGCACCCAGTCATCCACCGTTTCAATTGCAACGCCCGTTTCCGACAACGCGGCGCCCGCCCCCGCCATGTCCGGCAGGTTGAACACCACAAAAACCGAATTGAGGACAGCGCTGATCACCCCGGCCTTGCGCAGCCTTGATGTGTTGCCATTAAGGGCCTGATCAATACTCAAGCCGACATTGGTAAGTGCTGCCCCTACGAGCGTCAGGGTCAACGGCCATGCCAACGGGGCGATCCCGTCGAACACCTGGGTGAAGGCGTTCAGATAGCCCATCATCATTTGCTTGCGCAGGTCGGAGTTCGAAGTGAGCAGCAGATATCCCTGCGCCTGCATGTTGGCCTGGGCACGTTCACGCAGGTGCTCGAACACGTCTGTGACAATCTGCTGATCGATGCGATTGATGACTTTCTGATCGGACCACTCATGCCTTTGCAATTGCCCGATCCAACTGTCAAACACTCCGCTGTCCTGCTCCTTGGCGGCCTGCGAGGAAAAGAAATGCAACGTAAAGGTCGACCGCGACGCGTCAGTCGCGCACTGTTCCAACACCCAGGCGTGCAAAGCAGCATCACTGGCAAAGAAATGAAACGCAGGCCGTTGAGAAGGCACGTATAGAATCTGGCCTCCCTTGCCATCGACAATTCGAACAATGTCGTGGGCGACATACTCTCCGATATCGAAACTGCGGAACGTGATGCCGGACTGAGGAACGACACGCGCACGGAGCACCGCGCGGGTCATGACATCTGGCACCGAGGCGGCTACGGCATCAATAACCGTCTGGTAGTACTCGTCCGGTAATCTGTCGGCACGCTTTGCGTTAGCGGCGGCGGCCAGAAAATGTGCTTTGGCGAGGGTGCGGAAATTTTCGCCATGCGCGGCCCAGAAGCGCTTCACTGCGCCTGTGTAGATCGTCGCAAAGTCCGCAGCCCAGAAATCATTCAGTACATCCTGGGGCAAAAGCGCGACTTCGTTATGCTCGTTGAAAACCCGGCACTCTGGCCCATCGGTGTAAAAGCCACCCGTCTGTTGCAGCGTCCCGGGCGTTGCGTCCTGGTCCTCGGCGCTGAAGCGATGCATTACCAGTTCCACCAGGGTCATGGATTCGGCAGGCTGACCAACATGTTCCCACCCAGTGAAAGTCCGCGGGCTGGAGCGGGTGCCGTCAGTAAAACGATGCCAGTAAATCTGATCCGGATTGAGATGCCCGACGGAATGTTTTTTCAGAATCCTGCGTGCCAAGGCATACGCCAGCCCATGAATATCGGGGTAATCCTCCAGAAACCAGCGTGCCATCCTTTTCAGCCGGGATTCATCGTCGGAGTGACGTTGTTGAAGTGCTGCACGGTCAAAGCCGGTTGTTTTAGACGCCATTTTTATCCATTCCTTTGGATCTAGTGAGGGCTTATCCAATCAGCAAAGGAAGGAGGATGTGCAGTAATTAATTACCTACTTGCGATGAGCGACGCCGCTATCACTCGATGACTGGGCTTTGTACGAAAAGTCGGCGCGGGTAGAATTGCCATCAAAAATCCCGTCGTTAAAGAGGGAGCCTTGCCCGAATCCATTCCAGCCGTGTGGGAGGCATCGTGATTGTGTGGTCTGTCTGGTCCTTGTCATCTTGATAGACAATGCTGTCTTCGGAAATCTTAAGCGGCTCATGTCCGGGTTGGCCGCCCCAGAAAACCTTATAATATCTCCTCGCTAACAGCTCGCCTTGATCGTCCAGAATAGTCAATCGGACCCTTTCCATACCATCGCCATTAAAAAAACTATTATTTACCCCGGCCCCGCAAATAGTTATCACGAACGTTTTATTGTCGATTGTTTTCGCACCTCCATTTAACTTTTCAGTGTGGTTAAACCCCTGACAATTAGAATTGTCGAACAGGTTAAATACAGCGGAGTACATTGCCAAAACAAGCAACGTAAAAATAAAGAAGAAAAAAGAGCCGAAGTATTTTTTCCTACAGGGGTTCTGAGAGGTTGCATACTGCATCCAGCTTTATGAAAACAGGCTTTTTAGCTTGTGGTTTTTTGGTGTACTGTAGATCATAACTCGCCACCCTGGCATTCTTTACTATTCATTATAATAGACAGGTGGCGAGCGAATACTCAAGGTAGAATGTAAAACTCAACGATATCAGAACGCAATGCCAAGGGGGCGATGGTGTTTTTGATCCAATATAAACCGGGCGATAAAGGCTGTCCTGGCGGCGGGATTGATGGAGAGTTTCAACGCTATGGCTGGAACTCGAATGACTTTTCGGATGCCAGATTCCCTCAGCCAGGAACCCTCCTCGATTTCCTTGCCAGGCACAAAGCCTTGGATACTGATTTCTTTTATTTCGGTAGCGAATTCATCTGCTCTGAAAAACTGCTGAACATAATCAGACTTTTCCGCTATGGCAGAATGGATACCATAGAAGTCCGCGTCCATCTTCAGGGACACAAATCATCGACAACACCCAAAAAATATTTTCTTTTACGCAGCCGGGAAATCAGGAGCCTGCTAGACAAAAAGAACGCTGTTTATGAAATCAGAAAAGACCCGACCACACACCTGCCTGAACAAGACAACTATCATGATGGCAGAGACATTTACGACTCGATAACACGATTTGTTGTTGAGAAAAAGGATATTGATTTAGACTTTTTTATTTGCAGTGAAATGCTCATGAAGGAATATGTCTTTTCATCAAGACTAAAGCAAGCCATCGAGTCAGAAAACTTAAAAGGCATGAGCTTCATTGATATCGAGGAAAGTATTTATGATGCGAAACTTGAATTCTAGCCTTCGCCTTGGCGAACCCATCACAATCGTAGATTTGATTAATTTTTTAAAATCCGGACCAGCAGTCCTAGACGACTTATGCTTGTATACAGAGGAAGAAACAGAGCTCATAACGCCTGAAACAATCTGTTATCTGGATCGTTATCCAGAGATTATAAACGACGAAGATGTTCACAGTGAATTTGTAACCGCCAACGGGCTTGAACTCCTGTATTACGGAGAGCAATTCAATGATGTGCTACGCAATATATACGACCAGAAACAAACTGCAGACATGGATATGGTCATCAGCGCACTGAACCACTACATGGATAATGACGATTTTTTAGATATCGTCTGACTCAAGGTTCCGGCGCTAACGCATCGGCGCACGAACTGCCGATCAATTGACACAGACAGGACAGGTTCGTGAATATGATTATGGGAGTGGATATATGGTAAATCTGCAAGAGGCTCGACACTGGATTGAGGGAGAAATTTATTCAAGCCTCCTTGAGCAAATGGTTCAAAATCCAAAACTGGCGACGAATGACAAAATCGTACCTGACGCATTACTGGGGTATGACATTGAGGACATTAATGCAGCCGGTGTTACTGTAAAGGACCTTGAAGTAGTCGCCAGCGACAAGCTTTTTTGCGAGAAGTACGTGCTTGCAAAATTGAAAAGCATTGAGGGGACTGAGGATCAGCAGGAAGGAAAGCATAGTGAAGATGACGATGACGTTCTACTAGAGACGCTCCCATTTTATAAAAACTTTCTGAACATTTATCTGATTGAACTGCACCTCCTGAAAACCAAACCGGAAATGCTGGATTCTTACCTGAAGAAAATCAGGATACCGAACGCTAAACAGTACGCGAAGCAACTGCGATCTGTATATGAGTCGATACGCTAAGCCTTTGATGCAGCGGAACATCATTAAACGGATGTTCCGCTGGCTAAAACAGTACCGCAATGCAGGCACTCGTTACGACAAGCAGACCTGGTGCTTCACGGCTATGGATACCTCGGTTCCTTGGGTGAAACTGGACGCGGGTTCAAAAGGCGGAAGCGAATTCATTCGCATGTGTCCGGCTCAATTTACGGGTAGGCCAACATCCCCCAGTGGGAGCGAATTCATTCGCGAAGTGGCCCTTAGATTCAATGCATATCCGTCGCCTGTACCGCCGCCTTCGCGGATGAATCCGCTCCTACCGGGCATGTGTCCGGCTCAACTGACGGGTACGCCAACATCCCCGGTGGGAGCGAATTCATTCGCGAAGAGGCCCTTACAGTCAATGCATATCCGTCGCCTGTACCGTCGCCTTCGCGGATAAATCCGCTCCTACCGGGCATGTGTCCGGCTCAACTGACGGATACGCCAACATCCCCCGGTGAGAGCGAATTCATTCGCGAAGTGGCCCTTACATTCAATGCATACGCGTCGCCTGTACCGCCGCCTTCGCGGATAAATCCGCTCCTACCGGGCATGTGTCCGGCTCAACTGACGGGTACGCCAACATCCCCCAGTGGGAGCGAATTCATTCGCGAAGAGGCCCTTGCATTCAATGCATGCGTGTCGCCTGTCCCGCCGCCTTCGCGGATGAATCCGCTCCCACAGGGTATGTGTCCGGCTCAACTGACGGGTACCCCAACATCCCCGGTGGGAGCGAATTCATTCGCGAAGTGGCCATTACATTCAATGCATATCCGTCGCCTGTACCACCGCCTTCGCGGATGAGCTCCCACAGGGTATGTGTCTGGCTCGGTTGATGCCCCGCGCAAATTCATTCGCGAAGGGGACATTACATCCGCAGCCCGTGTATCGACATAAACACCACTGTTCAGTCAATCAACAGCAATGCTTTGACAGCCAACCAATTCAACAGGTTAGAATCGGTTGGCACGGTGACTGCATGGTCATAACGTACTGCCCTTATTTTCTTATCGACTTTTCTGCATGGAGAAACGCCCTTGGATGCCACGACCATCAACAGCCTGTTCTTGATCGGCGCGTTGCTGGTGGGTGCAAGCATTCTGGTCAGTTCGATTTCGTCACGTCTGGGCATCCCTATCCTGGTGATCATCCTGGCGGTCGGCATGGTCGCGGGCGTGGATGGCGGCGGGATTATTTTCGACAACTACGCCACCGCGTATCTGGTGGGCAACCTTGCGCTGGCAGTGATTCTGCTCGATGGCGGCTTGCGAACGCGGGTCTCCAGTTTCCGGGTGGCGCTGTGGCCCGCGCTGTCGCTGGCAACGATCGGAGTCCTTATCACGACGGCTCTGACAGGCATGGTCGCGGCCTGGCTGTTTAATCTGAACATGATTCAGGGCTTGTTGATCGGCGCTATCGTCGGATCAACGGACGCGGCGGCGGTGTTCTCCCTGTTAGGCGGCAAAGGCCTGAATGAGCGAGTAACCGCCAGCCTTGAAATCGAATCCGGCAGTAACGACCCGATGGCGGTGTTCCTCACCGTGACCCTGATCGGCATGCTCGCCAACGGCCAGACCAATCTGGAATGGAGCCTGCTGGTCCATCTGATTCGCGAATTCGGTATCGGCGGCGTGATCGGTCTGGGCGGTGGCTGGCTCATGTTGCAGTTGGTCAACCGCATTAATCTGGCGACCGGTCTGTATCCGATTCTCGTGATTTCTGGCGGTTTGGCGGTGTTTGCCCTGACCAACGCCATCCACGGCAGCGGTTTTCTGGCGGTTTACCTGTGTGGACTGGTGATGGGCAACCGTCCGATTCGTAGCCGTCACGGTATTTTGCACATGCTCGATGGCATGGCCTGGCTGGCGCAGATCGGTATGTTTCTGGTCTTGGGCCTGCTGGTCACGCCCCACGACCTGCTGCCGATTGCGATCCCGGCACTGGGCCTGGCGCTGTGGATGATCCTCGTCGCACGCCCGCTTTCCGTAATGGTTGGGCTGCTGCCGTTCAAAGCCTTCCACGGACGTGAAAAGGCGTTTATTGCCTGGGTGGGCTTGCGCGGTGCAGTACCGATCATTCTGGCGGTGTTCCCGCTGATGGCCAACCTGCCGAATGCACAGCTGTACTTCAACCTGGCGTTCTTTATCGTGCTTGTTTCGCTGTTGGTACAAGGCACCAGCCTGCCGTGGGTGGCCAAGCTGCTCAAGGTGACCGTCCCGCCCGAGCCTGCGCCGATTTCCCGCGCGCCGCTGGAGGTTCACGTCACAAGCGAGTGGGAGTTGTTCGTCTACCGCCTGGGCGCTGAAAAGTGGTGTATTGGCGCCGCCCTGCGTGAATTGAAGATGCCCGCAGGCACGCGCATCGCCGCCCTGTTCCGCGGCCAGCAACTGCTTCACCCGTCGGGCAGTACAACACTGGAAGTCGATGACCTGCTGTGTGTCATCGGCCACGAACATGACCTGCCCGCCCTGGGCAAACTGTTCAGCCAGGCGCCGCAACGCGGTCTGGACCTGCGTTTCTTCGGCGACTTCGTACTGGAGGGCGACGCTCAACTGAGCGCAGTTGCCGCCTTGTACGGTCTGAAGCTGGATGGTCAGGACGGCAACATGCCGCTGAGCCAGTTCATTGTGCAGAAGAACCGCGGCGAGCCGATTGTCGGCGATCAGATCGAATGGAATGGAACTATTTGGACAGTTGCTGTGATGGAGGGGAACAAGATCCTCAAAGTCGGCGTCAGATTCCCGGAAGGAAGCAACCCAGGTCCTGGTTTGTTCCTCTAAACTGCCCTTCTATTCGATCAGCTCGACCGGTGTCTATGTTGCCCCTGCGTAATTTCTTTGCTGCCATCCTGCTCGGCTTTTGCCTGTCGTCTTTCCCGGTACTGGCTGCCGATCCACCCACGCGCGAGGCCGTGCAGCAGAGCCTGGACAAGATCGCCGACCGCAAATTGCCGGATGCCGACCAAAAAGCCCTGCAGCAGGTGCTGGAACAGACCCTGGGCTTTATCGACAGCAAAAGCGATAACGAGAAAAAGCTCACTGCGCTCAAGCAGCAACTGAACGACGCACAGAAGCAGATCTCCGAAAACCAGCGGGAACTGACGCGCCTCAAAGGCAGCAAAGTCATTCCCGTCGCCCAGCGCTATGGCAGTCTTGACGTGCCGCAGCTGGAAAACATGCTCAGCGAGCGCAGCACTCTGCAAGGCGAATTGCAAAAAGCCTTGAGCGATGCCAGCAGCATGGTCATTACTGCCCAGACTCGTCCTGAACGCGCTCAGGCCGAGATCAGTAATAATCAGAACCGCATCCAGCAAATCAACAGCATTCTCAAGCTGGGTAAAGACAACGGTAAAACCCTCAGCGCTGAACAACGTACTCAGCTCAATGCTGAGCTGGCGTCAATCAATGCCTTGAATGTATTGCGCCGTCAGGAACTGGCGGGCAACAGCCAGTTGCAGGATCTGGGCAACAGCCAGCATGACCTGCTGGTAGAGAAAGTCAGCCGTCAGGAGCAGGAAATTCAGGAACTGCAAAACCTGATCAACGAAAAGCGCCGCGCCCAGTCCCAGCAGACGGTGACCCAACTGTCTCTGGAAGCGCAGAAAGCCGGGAGCAGCAGCCTGCTGGCGACCGAAAGCGCCGCCAACCTCAAGCTCTCCGACTATTTACTGCGCGGCACCGACCGCCTCAACGAACTGACCCAACAGAACCTCAAGACCAAACAACAGCTGGATAACCTGACCCAGACTGATCAGGCGCTGGACGAGCAGATCAACGTGCTGCGCGGCAGCCTGTTGCTGTCGAAGATTCTCTACAAACAGAAGCAATCGCTGCCACATCTGCAACTGGACAAAGGCCTGGCAGACGAAATCGCCGACATCCGCCTGTATCAGTTCGAGGTCAATCAGCAGCGTGAGGCGATGAGCAGCCCGGTGGCCTACGTTGAAAAGCTGCTGGCTACTCAGCAGCCAGCGGACATCACTCCACAGTTGCGCAAAACCTTGCTGGACCTGGCCGTGACCCGCAGCGATCTGCTTGAACGTCTGAACCGCGAACTCAGCGCACTGCTCAATGAATCCATCACCTTGCAGCTCAATCAGAAGCAGTTGGTCAGCACCGCCATCAGCCTGCGCGAGACGCTGGATGAGCAGATGTTCTGGATCCCCAGCAACAAGCCCCTCGATGTGGAGTGGTTCCAAGGCATCTGGCCACGTCTGCAAAAACAGGTAGCGACGCTGCCCATCGCCTCCAGCGCCAGCGAGCTGAGTGATGGCCTGACCCAGCGCCCCTTGTTATTCCTGCCGCTGCTGCTGTTGATCGGCGTGCTGACGTGGAGACGCAAAGCGCTCTACAACAAGCTCAACAAGCTGCATGCCGATATCGGCCACTTCAAACGTGACAGCCAGTTGCAGACGCCGCTGGCGATTCTGATCAATATCCTGCTGGCAATGCCGGTTGCGTTGGCACTGGCCTTATGTGGTTATGCCCTGCAAATTGACGCACGCGGGCAAAACGCCAACCTGGGCGAAGCACTGCTGCAAATCGCACTGGCGTGGCTGGTGTTCTACACCGCCTACCGGATTCTTGCGCCGGGCGGCGTGGCACAACTGCATTTCCGCTGGGAAAAGGCGCAGGTCGAATTCCTTCAGGGCTGGATGCGCAAGCTTGGCCTCGTCGTGCTGGCGCTGGTCGCGGTTGTGGCGGTGGCCGAACATCAACCTGCCGCACTCGCCGACGACGTGCTGGGCATTGGCGTGGTGCTGACCTGCTATGCGCTGATGGCATGGTTGCTTGGCCGTCTGCTGCTGACCAGCCCAAGCAATCACAACGCTTCGCTGTTCCGCAAAACCATGGGCATGGCGTTTACTGCGCTGCCTATCGCCCTGTTTGTCGCGGTGTGCTTCGGCTACTACTACACCGCGCTGAAACTCAGTGATCGGCTGATCGACACCTTGTACCTGATGATGCTCTGGCTCGTGATCGAGGCAGCCTTCGTGCGCGGTCTGAGCGTTGCTGCACGACGTCTCGCCTATCAGCGGGCACTGGCCAAGCGTCAGGCAGCCAAAGAAGCGGGCGATGGTGATGCGGTGGTCGAAGAGCCGACGCTCGACATCGAACAGGTCAACCAGCAATCGCTGCGTCTGATTCGTCTGGCACTGCTGGCCGGCTTCGTGGCTGCGCTGTACTGGGTGTGGTCGGATCTCATCACCGTGTTCTCGTACCTGGACAACATCACCCTGTACGAATACACCAGCGGCACTGGGGCCACCATGAGCATGGTGCCGATCAGCCTCGGCGACATGATCGGCGCGCTGGTGATCATTGGCATTACGTTCGTGTTGGCGGGTAACCTGCCCGGCTTGCTGGAAGTGCTGGTGTTGTCACGCTTGAGCCTGGCTCAAGGCAGTGCTTACGCGACCACCACCCTGCTCTCTTACGCCATTGCCGGTATCGGCTTCGTGTCGACGCTGTCGGCACTGGGTGTGAGCTGGGACAAGCTGCAATGGCTGGTAGCGGCGTTGTCGGTGGGCCTTGGTTTCGGGATGCAGGAGATCTTCGCGAACTTTATCTCGGGCATCATGATTCTGTTTGAGCGTCCGGTGCGGATTGGCGACACCATCACCATCGGCAACCTGTCGGGTACGGTCAGCAAAATCCGCATCCGCGCCACGACCATTACCGACTTTGACCGCAAGGACATTATTGTCCCGAACAAGACGTTCATTACCGGGCAACTGATCAACTGGTCGCTGACCGACACCATCACTCGGGTGACTCTAAAACTCGGCGTGGATTACGGCTCTGACCTGGATTTGGTTCGCACGTTACTGCTCAAGGCAGCCCGGGATAACCCGCGCGTGCTCAAGGACCCGGAGCCAATCGTGTACTTCCTGAACTTCGGCGAAAGCACGCTCGATCATGAGCTGCGCATGCACGTGCGCGATCTCGGCGACCGCAACCCGGTGCTCGACGAAATCAACCGCTTCATCAATAAAGAATTCAAGAAGCAGCACATCAACATCTCGTTCCGGCAGATGGAGGTCTACCTCAAGAATCTCAGCGGGCAGGAATACAAGCTGGTGCCGACGGACGAAGAGCCAAAACCAAGCGGCCCGCTCAAGCTTGAATCTGCGGAGCCGGTCAAACCTGCGCCGAAGGATCAGCCAGAGCCGCCGGAGCTGCGACTGGATTAATGACGGTGAATGCAATCCTTATAGGAGTGGCCTCGGTGTCCCTGGCACCGTGCGGTCGCGCAGCAGACACAATTCTATGTGGGAGCGGTGCTTGCCCGCGATAAGAGCGACGCGGTCTGAAAGGTAAATCGCGGTGTTCTTATCGCGGGCAAGCACCGCTCCCACAAAAAACTGCATTTATTCAGTGGGTTATATGTAGTTTGCTCCTATAGGTTACCCACTTGCGTCTAGATAGCGCGGGCCACACCCATAGGCCAGCGTATCGCCAGCCAACTGGACGCATCCGGACCAACCCAGCAGAATACTCGGACATTCTGCTGGAGAAGGCCTGTGAAAGCCCTAGACGAACTCACCTTCGACAATCGTTTTGCCCGCCTGGGCGATGCGTTCTCCACTTCGGTATTGCCCGAACCCATTGCCGAGCCGCGTCTGGTAGTCGCCAGCGATGCGGCACTGGCACTGCTTGACCTCGACCCCGCACAGGCCGAACTGCCGTTGTTCGCTGAAATCTTCAGCGGGCACAAACTCTGGGCCGATGCCGATCCACGGGCGATGGTCTATTCAGGTCATCAATTCGGCTCCTACAACCCGCGCTTGGGCGACGGTCGAGGATTGCTGCTGGGCGAGGTGTATAACGCGGCTGGCGAACACTGGGACCTGCATCTCAAAGGCGCCGGGCAGACGCCCTACTCCCGAATGGGCGACGGGCGCGCGGTGTTGCGCTCATCGATTCGCGAGTTTCTGGCCTCTGAAGCACTGTACGCGTTGGGCATTCCGAGCAGTCGCGCAGGTTGCGTCATCGGCTCCAGCACACCGGTATGGCGCGAGAAACAGGAACGCGCTGCGATGGTGCTGCGTCTGGCACAAAGTCATGTGCGCTTTGGCAGCTTCGAATACTTCTACTACACCAAGCAACCTGAGCAGCTAAAGGAACTGGGCGAACACGTGCTGGCGATGCACTTTTCGCACTGCTTGGAACAACCCGAACCGTACCTGGCGATGTTCAAGGAAATCGTCGAGCGCAACGCCGAGCTGATCGCTAAATGGCAAGCCTATGGCTTTTGCCACGGTGTCATGAACACCGACAACATGTCGATTCTGGGCATCACTTTCGATTTCGGGCCGTTCGCGTTTCTTGATGACTTCGACCAGAACTTCATCTGTAACCACTCGGATCATGAAGGCCGCTATGCCTTCAGCAATCAGGTGCCCATTGCCCAATGGAACCTCAGCGCGTTGGCTCAGGCATTGACGCCATTCATCAGCGTCGACGCCTTGCGCGAGACCATAGGGCTGTTTTTGCCGCTCTATGAGGCCCACTACCAGGACCTGATGCGCCGTCGTCTGGGCTTGACCAGTGCCGAAGACAACGATGGCGAACTGATCAGCGGTTTGCTCAAGCTGATGCAGAACAGCGGCATCGATTACACACTGTTCTTCCGCCGCCTCGGTAACGACCCCGCCGTACAGGCATTGCAGTTACTGCGTGACGACTTCGTCGACATCAAAGGCTTCGACAACTGGGCCGAACGCTATCTGGCGCGGATCAGCCGCGAAGACAACGGCACCGACCAGCAACGCCAAACGCGCATGCATGCGGTCAACCCGCTCTACATCCTGCGCAACTATCTGGCACAACAAGCCATCGACGCCGCCGAGAACGGCGACTACGAAGAAGTCCGCCGGTTGCATAAAGTGCTCAGTGATCCGTTCAACGAGCAGCCGGGCATGGCTGGCTACGCCCAGCGTCCACCTGATTGGGGGAAGCATCTGGAGATCAGTTGTTCGTCTTGATTGCAGGCTGTGGTTGAGCTGACATCGGCGTGTCGGCGGTCATCAAGGGCGACACGCCTTGGGTATCGGACTGGGTGCCTTTGCCGAAGGCGTGTTTGTATTTGGCCATGACCTCGAACAGGGTCAGAACGCGGAACTCCTTTAATTCCGGGTCAGTCGTATCGGGATACTCGGTAACATAGCCAGTTTCATCTGATCGCCAGCCGTATTCAACCAAACCTGTCCGGATTCGGATGCTCTCAATTCCTAGTTGATGACGATCCATGCTTTTATCCCGAGCATCTGCGCGAACAGCACTTTCTGCCAGTTGGCGAGAGAATATGGATAACGTTGACTGAGTTCTCGCTGTATCAGAAGCGACGGAGGTTGTTTTCTGCACAGTCGTCGAGGAAACGTTATTAATCTGCGCACCTTTGCCGACTGCGGCACTTGCGCTGGAGACAGCGTTAATCATGGATTGACCTCTAAGCTGACTAAGCGATGAAGATCAGTTAACTTTGTTTGCGGCAGGGAGCGGATCAAGAATCGTCGCACAGGGCTTAACCGCGTCGACAATTGGCTTTACCGCCTCAGGTTTATTTTTACCCGGTACAGGTTGCTCTTTTTTCTTTTCCGGCAACTGAATACCCGCGAGGATTTCGTATAAGTTCAACGTTCGCTCACTGGACTTGCGCGAACCGCCCTGTTCCGTGATGTTGGCTTCAAGACGACTTTCATAACCCTTATCGTAGCGAGCTCGCTCAATGGCAGGCAGTGCTCTGTAATGTTCGAGGCATTCGGTCATGAACTTGGGCCTCTTACCGCAGCTGTTATATTCCTGCCCTCCTCGGGCTATTGATCCTGTTCGCCATTGCTGTTCCAGACTCGCACTGCGAGCCCAGGCAGCCTGCCGTTCATTGACCGTGTACGAGCCTTTATCGTCGTACGCAATAAGAACCGCCTGCTCAAGCGTGAGGTCCGCAAATGGATTTCTTGCAGTAGGGTCCTGGGCCACAGATTTATTGACGTAGATTGTGGCCAGCTTGGCTCGCTCGATCAGCACGGGGTCGCTGGTTTCTGGGACCTCTGCGTCGTGTCGGGCTTTGTTAGCGGCATACGAATGCCCCAGGATTTGATCCACCACACTTTTCGCATATTCACCCAACTGCTCACGCGTCATGCTCTTCTCGCGGGCTTCGGCACGCACGGCGCTTTCGCCGAGTTGGCGAGAGAGCGTTGAGACGCTGGCGGTGTCCGCTTTTTTTGAGATGTCCTGGACGGGCTTATCAATGCCGGTGGTATTAGAGTACCCGCTCTTGATAGTGGAGCTTGTAGCTATTGGGGAAGAAGACAGATCAACATTAGAAACCATACAAACTCTCCAACGATTAATAATAAAACCCAAACAAAAACTAACACAAAGAAAGAACCACACATATGATCACTCAGACAGCCACCATTAAAACCAACACCAACGGCGCAAGAACATAAATTTTTTCATTAAAATACCTTAAATAAAAAAATCAAACTTGCTTTGTTTTTAAACTTGAGAAAACGGTAGCGCCTTACAAAAAAACTTACAACTATCCAAACGACTACATCACAGGCAATAGCCCATAACCACTGGACAAAGCCGCCTTATAAAAAGCTAATTTTCAGAGGGATCTTTATTTACTGTAAGAAGCACCCTACAGCAGGGGCCATTATGACGGCGTTTTTTTATAACTATGTAACGCGCAGGAGAGGGAGGAAATAAACGAAGCACAGTCAGTAAAGCGCGATCATTATTGGGGCCGGATAGCCTCTATCCACTCCACAGTTTTCGTCATTCAGAAAAGCCTCAGAGGAAGTTCCCCCACTTAAAAAAACACATCAGCAGGAACGCCAAACCGCTCGGACAGGTAACGTATCTGACGCACATTGAGCTGCCGCTTGCCGCTCAAGATTTCAGAAATGACCGATTGGGTTCCGACTTCAGGCAAATCTCCTTGATTCAACCCGTGCTCACCCATCAGGTACCGCAGAGTCTCAACGCCTGAAACCGTAGGCATGGGGCGATGTTCGTGGTCATAAGCCTCAATGAAGTCGCCAACCAGAAGTACAAGACTGTTTAGCGGATGTGACTCATCATCGCCGATAAGGGCTAACAATTCGTCCAGCGAATCCACCAGCGCATCGTAATCGGCTTCGTCCTGAGGCCTGCGCAATAGAGGAGAGACAAAAGGCCAATGTTCTGCCGCCTGCTTGATAAGAGCGCTCATGATTAATCCTTCCACTTACCTTTGTCATACTCGGAGTGATCGAGTACGTGCTTAATGTAGATCCGCTGTGCTGAATAACTAACCCACGCGATCAGTCTTACCTTGTTGCCGCCGATATCAAAAACATGCAGCGGGCCGACCTTGTCGATGCTTGGGAAAATCGCCCTGATGGCTGCAAAGTCTGTGGGACGGCATGTTTTAACCAATCGGTACCATGCGTCCAACGCGCTGGCAGATCGCGGCCATTTCTCCTTCGCTTCCCATATCCGCTTTTCAGTGATTACCCGCATCAGCCATCCCAAGTCGTATTTCACGAGAGGATGTTAATCACGAAATCAGATATCGCAAACTGCGATACTCAAAAATAGACCAATCCTACAACTCAAGCAACCACCGCAACCCCATCGCCACATGCTGCTCAGTGCTGTCGATCAACGGCAGCGGGCTTTTCGCGCCATCAAGCAACAACCCGATTTCGGTACAACCCAGAATCGCCGCCTCCGCGCCCTGATCGCGAAGCTGCTCAAGTACGTTCAGGTAGTAGTCCCGAGCCGGCTGATTGAATTGACCCACGCACAATTCGGCGAAGATCACTCGGTCGATCTCGATCATGCTTTGAGCATCAGGCAACAGGACTTCGATACCGAAGCGTTCGGCGAGACGATTACGATAGAAGTCTTCCTGCATGGTGAAGCGCGTGCCCAGCAGCGCGGCGCGGGATACGCCACTGGCTTGCAGAGCCAAGCCGACCGCATCACCGATGTGCAGCAGCGGGATGTCTACCGCAGCCTCGATGGCGGGGGCGACTTTGTGCATGGTGTTCGTGGCCAGCAGCAGCGCGCCTGCGCCGGCGCGCTGCAAGCCCTGCGCAACCTGCGCCAGTTGCTCACCTGCAACATGCCACTCACCGGATTTTTGCAACGCAGCAATGCCTGCGAAGTCGACTGAATGCAGGAGAACCGGCGCTGAATGCAGGCCGCCGAGCGCATCACGAACACCTTCGTTGAGCAACTTGTAGTAAGTGGCCGTGGATTCCCAGCTCATGCCGCCTATAACGCCGAGGGTTTTCATGCTTTGCTCCGTCACTGAACCGTTGAAACCAGCCTAGGGGCATTAATCACCCCAAACCAGTTACAGCCAGGCGGGAACCGAGCAGTACAATCTGCACGTTATTAGATTTTGGAGGCCTCATGTCAGAACCGATGCTGATCCCCTGCCCGCATTGCAACGGGCTTAATCGAATCCCCAATGAACGCTTGGGCGACCAGCCTAAATGTGGCCGCTGCAAGCAACAGGTGTTGCTGCGCGCGCCGTTCAACCTCACCCAAGGTGATTACGCCAGCCAGATCAAAGGCGACTTGCCACTGTTGGTGGACGTCTGGGCCGAGTGGTGCGGACCGTGCAAGTCCTTCGCGCCGATCTTCGAACAGGCCGCCAGCGAGTTGGCCGGACGCTGCCGACTGGCCAAGCTGGACAGTGAGGCGAACCCGCAATTGTCAGGACAGTTGGGCATTCGGTCGATCCCCAGCCTGATTCTGTTCCGCAATGGTAAGGAAGTTGCCCGTCAAAGCGGTGCTTTCCCGTTGCAGCAATTACTGGCGTGGTTGAAAAGTCAGGGCATCTGAGTCGTTCCGGGGAAGCCTGTGCGTTCGCTTTGCTGATTTTTCCGTAGGGCCTTTCCGAAACAGCGATTTGTCGCTCCCGACTTCGTTATTCAGACCTAGGATTTGCTTCCGACTCGCTTAACGGAAGTACATCCATGTCATACGTAGTCAGGGAAGACGATCCAACCACGACCGGTGGATTTGTATTGAGTGCATCGGCGACTCAACTCATGGACCTGCGCAGACTCGCGCGGATGGGCGACCCGGTGTGGTGCCCGGCCTGCGAGACCGTTGGCTACATCGCTCAGGGCAACCCGACGTTCATTGATGAATACATCGCCGTCGCAACGCACGGTCATAACGTCAAGTGCGAGTGCGACGTTGGCAGTCATCAGTTGATCGCGACCCAGCAAACCCTGGCGGCAGACATGGATGCAGCCATTGATATCCCCAAGGGCCTGGCCAAACGGGCGCGGCTGGTGGTGGACAAGATGAATGCTGCGGTTAAAGAGGGAGTGCAGCCTGGAGACCTTATGAGGCCGAAAATCATTTAAATTTTACGTCTGGGCCTATGGTGTACGGGGATCAGTGGGAGCGAATTCATTCGCGAAAAGGCCAGCGCAGACACTACATCTTGATCGTCAGAACTGAAGTCTTCCCGGATGAATCCGGTCCCACAAGGTCAGCGTCGAGCCCGATAATCCGCTCTACCCGCCTGCCAATGCATCAAACTAAGCATTGGTCTCCAACCAATGATGCAGCTCCACAAACTGCTGGGTCAGTTTGTGGCGCGGCTCAAGGTAGATCAGGGGTTTGCTGGCCTCGTGCGATTCGCGCATCTTCACCGACGCATTCAAATACACCGGCAACACAGGCAGCCCCTCGGCGATCAGTTCGTCAAGCATCTGCTGCGGCAGGCTGGCCCGTGGCTGGAACTGGTTGACGATGATCCCTTCCACTTGGAGGTCTTCGTTGTGATCTTCCCGCAGCTCTTCCACTTCCTTGATCAGGCCGTACAGCGCCTGGCGCGAGAAGCTGTCGCAATCGAAAGGAATCAATACGCGATCAGCGGCGATCAGCGCCGAAACCGCGTAAAAATTCAGCGCTGGCGGCGTATCCAGGTAAATCCGCTCATAATCCTCGCTTAGCTCGTCCAGCAACTTTCTGAGCTTGTTGATCTTGTGTTTGGCTTCCAGCTTGGGCTGCAAATCCGCCAATTCCGGGGTCGCGGTAACGACATGCAGATTGTCGAAAGGCGTTTCGTAGATATCGACGTGATTTTTCTTCGCAAACGGCGCGGACGACAGGGTCTGCTTGAAGAATTCCGCAATGCCCATGGGGATGTCGTCCCCCGTCAGACCGGTGAGGTACTGAGTCGAATTGGCCTGAGCATCAAGATCGATCAATAGCGTCCGATACCCTTCATGAGCACTGACCGCTGCCAGGTTGCAGGCGATGCTGGACTTGCCAACGCCACCCTTCTGATTGAAAACCACCCGACGCATGAGTTGACCTCCGTGGTGCCTGGATTGAGTACAGGGAAATGGTTGGTGACTGGAGTCTATGCAATGCACGTTACAACGGCGAGCGCTTCAACCACACACGACAAAATCCCACCGGAAAAGTGTCAAATTTCGACATATTTGTTTTTAACAAATTGCTACTGTTCACCCTCATCGGGATAATGCCCGACGTTTGACCGGAAACAAGCGAGTTCCGGGCAGATCGCCAGCGATATCGCAGTAAGCAGTAGCCCGCAGGGGCGGGAAGATAATCCATTGATCACGTTCAACATCGCACAATGGCGCGCCTGGGCACCGGGGTTGACTCACGTCGACGACTGGCAGCAATGGAGTCGGCATCCGACACCTTTGCAGCGTAGCGATGAGGCTCCTGATGTGTCGTTCCTGCCTGCCATGCAGCGCCGCCGCCTGGGTCGTCTGGCTCGCATGGCATTCGCCGTGGGCTGGCCGCTGGCTGACGGTCACGAGCGGCTGCCGCTGGTCTTTGTCTCGCGCCACGGTGAAACACCACGCACCTTCGAAATTCTGCGTGATGTCGCTGATAGCCAGCCCTTGTCGCCTACCCAGTTCAGCCTGTCCGTGCACAACGCGGTCATTGGCTTGTGGTCGATCATGCGCGGTGAAACCAGCGAAATGACGGCTCTGGCTGCGGCGGGCGACGGTCTGGAGCATGGCGCGTTCGAAGCGGCTGCGCTGTTGGCAGAAGGTGCGCCTGCGGTGCTGCTGATCGTGACCGAAGAACAGCCGCCCCTCGCCTATGCAGACTGGATAAACGACGTGCCCTTCCCGTACGCCGTCGGCCTGCTGCTGACCCCGGGAACGGACTGGCAGTTGACCCTGCAACCGGCCAGCGCAGAGGAACTGCCTGGTAGCGAATGGCCCCACGCGCTGAATCTGCTGCGAACGCTCAACACTGAACAACACACTTGCCGACACGCCTGGAAGAACCGGTTATGGAACTGGCAACGCAACCACTGAAAAAGCGTCAGGACGCCTATTACTGGCGCCTGTTCGCTACCGCGATGTGCTTTGCCCTGTTCGGGTTGGGCGGGCTGTGCCTGCGCTTGCTGTATTTCCCGCTACTGCGCTGCTTGCCAGGCGATCAGGCTAAAAAGCGCCAGCGGGCCAGGCGCACCATTAGCCGCCTATTCTGGGTGTTCATCCAGCGTATGGCGAGAAACGGCGTACTGACTTACGAAATAGAAGGCGCAGAACGCCTGGGTCGCCCAGGCCAGATGATCATCGCCAATCACCCGTCACTGATTGATGTGGTGTTTCTGATCGGGCTGGTGCGCGACGCCAACTGCGTCGTCAAACACAGCCTGTGGGAAAACCCCTTTACCTGTGGACCGGTGCGTTCCACCGGTTACATCAGCAACGACGGCAGCGCCGAGATGCTCGACACCGCCGCTGACGCCCTGCGCGATGGCCAGACCCTGATCGTATTCCCGGAAGGCACCCGGACACAGCCCGGTTGCGCGCCGCAATTTCATCGCGGCGCGGCGGCCATTGCCTTGCGTGGTGCCTCGGTGATCACTCCGGTCGTCATTCAGGTCAGCCCGACGACGCTGACCAAGGCCGAACCCTGGTATCGCATCCCTTTACGGCGTGTGCACTTCAGTTTGCGCGTTGGCGCCGATATAGACCCACAAGCCTTTGCTGCGCTAGGCCCGGCGCCTGTTGCGTCGCGCAAGCTCAACGACCACCTGCATCACTACTTCATCAGGGAGCTCGCCTTGGATGAGCGTTCTACATCAAGACATTAAGCAGTTGATCATCGACGCCCTGGGCCTCGAAGACATCAGCACTCACGACATTGGCAACGACCAGATCCTCTTTGGTGAGGGGCTGGGTCTTGATTCCGTAGATGCCCTGGAACTGGGGCTGGCGATCCAGAAGCGTTACGGCATCAAGATCGATGCGGACGCCAAAGACACCCGTGACCATTTCACCAGCGTCGACAGCCTTGCGGCTTTTGTCAGCGCACGACAAGCGGCCTGAGGATTTGACATGCAAACCCGTGAAGACATCTTCGAAATCCTGCGAGATGCGCTGGTAGAGCTGTTCGAACTTGAGCCTGAGCGAGTCACTCTGCAAGCCAATCTTTATCAGGATCTGGAAATTGACAGCATTGACGCCGTGGACCTGATCGACCACATCAAACGCAAGACCGGCACCAAAATCGCTGCCGAAGAGTTCAAGGCGGTGCGCACCGTCAACGATGTCGTCGAGGCGGTTTACCGTCTAGCCAACACCGCAGCATGAAGCGGCTGATCGGTCTGGGTCTATTGCTGGCGGGTGTGTTGTACCCGTTCGCGGTTTACTACGGCACCGAACACTTCGCGCCCTGGCAGTTTGCGTTGCTACTGGGTGTCTTGTGGCTGGGACGCGCGCTGACCGCGCGCAAGCGGCCCGCCACACTGATCACCGCACTGATCGCCATTGGCTTCTGCCTGCTGCTGGGTCTGCTCGACAGCGCTGAATTGCTACGTTGGTACCCGGTATTGATCAGCGCCTCAATGCTGAGCCTGTTTAGCATGAGCCTGATTTACGGCCCTCCGATCGTCGAACGCATAGCGCGTTTGGGTAATTCGCAGTTGTCGGAAAAGGCTATCTGCTACACACGCCAGGTCACGGTGGTGTGGTGCTGTTTTTTTCTGGCCAACGGACTGATCGCAGCGGGTTTGACGCTCTGGGCTCCGCTGTCCTGGTGGGCGCTGTACACCGGACTTGTTTCATACGGATTGATGGGCCTGCTGTTTGCAGGCGAATGGTTAGTCCGCCGCCGAGTCAGAGGCGCGGCATGAAATGGAATGCATGAACCGGATGGTTGTTGACTGGATTAAACCCGAACACCTGCTGCTGGACCCGCAGTCAGCCCGTGAGCTGACGCAGGCTCCGGCGCTGAACCACTCGCAGTTCTGCGAGCAGGCACTGAGCGTAGCGGCGGGCCTGCAAGCTCAGGGCATCAAGCGACTGGCCGTGCATCTGGAAGATGCTGGCGAGCTTGCAGTTGCGCTATTTGCAGCCTGGCGCGCGGGCATCAGCGTATTGCTGCCCGCCGACCTGCAAGCCCAGACCCGCGAGCGCTGGTCCGGTCATGTAGATGCCTGGCTGACTGATCTGCCGGGCGACCGCAAGCTGAATGAACTGCACGCCGAGCCATTGCCGCCTGCCCTCCTGGATCTGGATGAGTGCTGCCTGAGCCTGTGTACGTCCGGCTCCAGCGGTGAACCCAAGCTGATCGAAAAGCGCTTGCGGCAGTTGGCCAATGAAGTCGATGCGCTGGAACAACTCTGGGGCGCAGAACTGGGCGCGGCCTGCATCATCGGCAGCGTGGCGACTCAGCATATCTATGGTTTGCTGTTTCGCGTGCTGTGGCCTTTGAGCGCGGGGCGTTGCTTCGTTCGCAAACAGCTGCCGTTCCCGGAAGACTTGCAGCGCGCCAGTCGCGAGTTCCCGCATTTTGCCTGGGTGGCCAGCCCCGCATTGCTCAAGCGCATGGGCGACAACCTCGACTGGCCGAGTCTGGGTAAGGTACGCCGGGTATTTTCCTCTGGCGGCGCACTGCCTGCGGAGGCGGCTGCGAGCCTGCATCAGCGCTTGGGCCAGTGGCCGACTGAAATCCTGGGCAGCTCGGAAACCGGCGGTATCGGCTGGCGTCAGGGTGACAACCTCTGGCAGGCCTTCTCAGGTGTCGAACTGGGCCAAGATGCCGACGGTGCCTTGCGCATCAGCTCGACCTATATGCCGGCAGGTCACATCGAACAAACCGCCGACGCGGTGCGCATGGCCAGCGACGGCCGATTTGAACTGCTTGGCCGGCTGGATCGCATCGTCAAACTCGAAGAAAAGCGCATTTCCCTGCCGCTATTGGAGCAGGCACTGGTCAGCCATGAATGGGTCAGTGAAGCGCGTCTAGGCGTGGTGCAGGAAAATCGCGCATCGCTTGGCGCATTGGTGGTGCTCAGCGCAGCAGGCTTACACGCCCTGCGCAATCAAGGCCGACGCAATCTGACGCAAACCCTGCGCCAGCACTTGAACGGCCATTGTGAAGCCATCGCCCTGCCTCGTCGCTGGCGCATGCTGCGTCAGCTGCCACTCAACGCACAGGGCAAACTGCCTCAAGCCGAGGTTCAGGCGCTGTTAATGGCCCCTCGCGGAAAAGAACCGGAAGTGCTGGCGCAACAGAACATTGATGGCGAGTGGCAGCTGCAATTGAGCGTGCCACCGGATCTGGCGTACTTCAGCGGACACTTCCCGACAGCTCCGGTATTGCCGGGAGTGGTTCAAGTGAACTGGGCCATGGCGCTGGGTCAGCGCCTGCTCGACATGCCGTCGAAATTTGCCGGTATGGAAGTTCTCAAGTTTCAGCAACTGGTCCGCCCCGGCGACCAGATCAGCCTGACCCTGCGCTTCGACGCCGAGCGCGGCAAACTCTACTTCGCTTTCCGAAACGGCGACGCGGCGTGCTCCAGTGGCCGGATCTTGCTGGAGGTGGGCGATGTTTGACTTGAAAACGGCCACGGACGCTTTCCTGCCGTTGCACTGTCACGCGACAAACATCAGCTCCTACAGGAAACTCATTCCCTGCCATAAGTTTGATTTAAACCCGAGCGCATCCCCTGTGGGAGCGAATTCATTCGCGAAAGCGGTGTGTCAGGCAAAGATGCTTTTCAGTTCGGCCTTCTTCGCGAATGAATTCGCTCCCACAGAATCCCCAACGCATTCGCGGGCAAGCCTCGCTCCAACAGGGAGTAAGCATGCATAACCCCTGCGCCATCATCCCGGTGTTTGATCATGAACTGGCGGTGCCTGCGGTAGTTCAGGCGGTGCTCGCCGCTGGTTTGCCGTGTGTGTTGGTGGATGACGCCAGCAGCCCGTCCTGCGCTGCGGTGCTGCGTGAACTGGCGCAAGGCGACAACGTTTATCTGGTCACGCTACCGGTCAATCAGGGTAAAGGCGGCGCGGTCATGGCGGGCTTCCGTGAAGCCCAGCGTCTGGGCTTCAGCCATGCACTGCAAGTCGATGCAGACGGTCAGCATGATCTGTCTGACATCAACCTGTTCCTTGAGGCATCACGCCAGCAGCCCAATGCGTTGATCTGCGGTTATCCGCAATACGATGCCAGCGTGCCCAAAGGCCGTTTGTATGCCCGTTACCTCACGCACTTCTGGGTATGGGTCAACAGCCTGTCCCTGCAGATCAAAGACTCAATGTGCGGCTTTCGGGTTTATCCGTTGGCGCCGGTGCTGCATCTGATCAACACCGTGCAGCTCGGCAAACGCATGGATTTCGACTCGGAAATCCTGGTTCGCCTGTCGTGGTTGAATCAACCCATGCACTGGCTGCCAACCAAGGTGCATTACCCGCAGGACGGCCTGTCGCACTTCCGCATGTTCCACGACAACGCATTGATCTCGAAAATGCACACCAAACTGTTCTTCGGCATGTTGGGGCGTTTCCCGTTGATCCTGTGGCGGCGGTGGTTGCCATGATCGCTGTGTGTGCCGGAAATCCGGTAGGAGCGAACTTGTTCGCGAAAGCAGGGGTACATCCGACGCATGATTGGCGCTTGAAAAATTGTCTTCGCGAACAAGTTCACTCCTACCGGGAGGTACGGCGATGAGCAATAAGCACTGGGCCAAACACGAAGAGCGCGGCAGTTTCCTGCTGATGAAGCTCACCGCGTGGGGCGTACGCCATTTGGGTCGTCGGGTGCTGAGCCCGGTGCTGCACGGCATCGTGCTGTATTTTTTTCTGTTCGGCCGCCAGGCGCGCAAGAGTGCCTGGGAATATCAACGACGCCTGTCCGAATGGAGTGCCAGACCAGAGCTGATGCCCACTCACAAACGGGTGTTCGGCCAGTTCATGGCCTTTGCTGATTCGCTGCTGGATAAACTCGACGTCTGGAACGGCAAGCTGCGTCTTGAGCAAATCGAAATCGTTGACCCTGCGCTGCTGCGCACTCAGTTGCGTGGCGATCGCGGCCAGATGCTGGTGGGTGCGCATCTGGGCAATCTCGAAGTCTGCCGGGCGCTGGCTGAGCTGGGCGAAAAAGTCACCATGAACGTGCTGGTCCACACCAAGCACGCCGAGCGTTTCAACCGGCTGCTGGGTGAAGCAGGCGCGACTAACTTGCGCCTGATTCAGGTCAGTGAGCTGGACCCGTCCGTCATGCTCCAACTGAGCCAGCGCCTGGACGACGGTGAATGGCTGGCCATCGCCGGTGACCGCGTGGCGTTGCACGGCGGGCGTAACGCGCGGGTCAATTTCCTCGGTGCAAAAGCCGCGTTCCCACAGGGCCCGTGGCTGCTGGCCGGTTTGTTGAAATGCCCGATCAATCTGATTTTCTGCCTCAAGCGCCCCAGCGGTTATCAAGTGACGCTCGAGCCATTTGCCGACGCCATCGAATGGCGACGCAGCGACCGGCAACAAGTGATAGCCGATCACGCCCAGCGCTATGCCGACCGACTCGGCCACTACTGCCTGCAAGCCCCTCAGCAGTGGTTCAATTTCTACCCTTTCTGGAAGTCCGATGACGAATCAAGTTCCTGAGCCGGTCACCTTCGGCGAGCGTGCGTTGCAGATCGAAGATGTGCTGGCGTTGGCCAATCGCCAGGTGCCGACCGCTCTGCAAGGCGACAGCGCCTACCGTCAGCGCATCGCCAAAGGCGCGCAGTTTCTTGATTCGTTGCTGGACAAGGAAGGCGTGATTTACGGCGTGACCACCGGCTACGGCGATTCCTGCGTGGTGGCGGTGCCGCTGCAACATGTGGAAGCCTTGCCGCGTCATCTGTACACGTTTCACGGATGCGGGCTGGGCAAACTGCTCGACGCTCAAGCCACTCGCGCGGTCTTGGCTGCGCGTTTGCAGTCTCTGTGCCACGGGGTTTCTGGTGTCCGCGTCGAACTGCTGGAACGACTGCAGGCGTTTCTTGAGCAGGACGTCCTGCCGCTGATTCCGGAAGAGGGCTCAGTGGGCGCCAGCGGTGATCTGACGCCGCTGTCTTATGTGGCAGCGACCTTGTCCGGCGAACGTGAAGTGATGTTCCGCGGCGAACGCCGTCAGTCCAGCGATGTGCATCGTGAACTGGGCTGGGAACCGCTGGTACTGCGCCCCAAAGAGGCCCTGGCCTTGATGAACGGCACAGCGGTGATGACCGGCCTCGCGTGCCTGGCCTTCGCCCGTGCCGATTACCTGCTGCAGCTGGCGACGCGTATCACCGCGATGAACGTGGTCGCGCTGCAAGGCAATCCGGAGCATTTCGACGAGCGTCTGTTTGCGGCCAAGCCTCATCCGGGCCAGATGCAAGTCGCGGCCTGGCTGCGCAAGGATCTGGCCATCGACGCACCGACTGCCCCCCTGCATCGTTTGCAGGATCGCTACTCGCTGCGTTGCGCGCCCCATGTGCTGGGCGTGCTGGCTGACAGCCTGAACTGGCTGCGTTCGTTCATCGAAATCGAACTGAACAGCGCCAACGACAACCCGATCATCGACGCCGAAGCCGAACGCGTGCTGCACGGTGGGCACTTCTACGGCGGCCATATCGCCTTCGCCATGGACAGCCTGAAGAACCTCGTCGCCAACGTCGCCGACCTGCTGGATCGCCAGCTCGCGCTATTGGTGGATGAGCGCTACAACCACGGCTTACCGAGCAATCTGTCGGGCGCGCCAGCGGATCGCGCAATGATCAACCATGGCTTCAAGGCCGTGCAGATCGGCACCAGCGCCTGGACTGCCGAAGCATTGAAAAACACCATGCCCGCCAGCGTGTTCTCGCGCTCGACCGAATGCCACAACCAGGACAAGGTCAGCATGGGCACCATCGCTGCCCGGGACGCCATTCGGGTTTTGGAACTGACGGAGCAAGTGGCAGCTGCCACGCTGATCGCCGCAAACCAGGGGGTCTGGCTGCGCAGCAAAGCCGCCGATGCGCGTCCACTGCCGCCCGCGCTGGCCGCCATGCACGAGCAACTGGCCGTTGATTTCCCGCCCGTGATCGAAGACCGTGCGCTGGAGGGCGAACTGCGCCTGTGCCTGCAACGTATCGCTGATCGCCATTGGAGGTTGCATGCGCAGTAAAGGCGTCATTGATGTCGACACCGAAGTCCTGGTGCCCTTTTTCGACGTCGACTCGATGAACGTCGTCTGGCACGGGCATTACATCAAGTACCTGGAAGTCGCTCGCTGCGCGTTGCTGGACCACATCGGTCACAACTACACGCACATGCTCGAATCCGGATACGGTTGGCCGGTGATCGACATCCAGTTGCGCTACGTGCGCGGCGCGGTGTTCGGCCAACGGCTGATCGTGCGCGCCAGTCTTGTGGAGTGGGAGAATCGCTTGAAGATCAACTACCTGATTACCGACGCGGAAACCGGCGAACGCATGACCCGCGCCAGCTCGATTCAAGTCGCGGTGCACATCGAAACCCGGGAAATGCAGCTGGCTTCGCCGAAAGCCTTCACTGATGCGGTTGAGAGGGTGTTGCCATGAATCTCTGTATCGAAGCAGGTCTCAACCCTGTGGGAGCGGTGCTTGCCCGCGATAAGGCTGGACGCGGTAGACCTGCTATCTGCGGTTCCCTTATCGCGGGTAAGCACCGCTCCCACATGAACCTCATTTCAACCATAGGTCGTGTGGTATGCCTCATGGCCCTGCTCTGCCTGTCGCCATTGGCCCAGGCTTTTGACCTGCAACAGCTCAGCGATCAACTGGCAAAACCGGTCGTGGTACGTGGCAATTTCATACAGGAAAAACACCTGCGTGCCTTACCAACACCGCTGGTCAGTAAAGGCCGTTTTGTACTGGCGAAAGAATTCGGCCTGCTGTGGCTGTTGAACACGCCGCTCAAACAGGACTACCGCATCAGCCCGGCCGGCATTGCCCGCCGTGACGCGGCCAACGGCTGGCAATTACTGCCAAACAAGAGCGCCGGGGCGGAACAGAACCGCCTGTTCCTGGCCGTGCTGCAAGGCGACAGCAGCGGGCTGCAGCGCGACTTCGAATTGCAGCTCAAAGGCGATGCCAAAGCCTGGCAGTTGACGCTGACCCCGCGTTCGATGTTGCTGCAACAGGTGTTCAAGCAGATCAATATCGACGGCGGCGAACTGGTACAGCGCATCGAGCTGCTGGAAACCCAGGGTGACAGTACGTTGCTGAAGATGGTCGATAGCCAGAGTGTGCCTGCCTTGAGCGATGCGGAGCGTGCTGATTTTGCGAATTGAACGTCTGTTGCCGCGCCTGTTCCTGATCATCCTGTTGGCGGTGCTGGCCCTCGCTGGCTGGCAATGGCGCGATGGTGCGCCACTGTCAGCCAACCTGATGGAACTGGTCCCCGGCAGTAGCCCTGATCCTCTGGAATTGCGCGCTGAACAGCGTATGCAAGAACCGCTGAACCGCGAAATGCTGGTGCTGGTCGGTCACACGGATCGTCAGCAAGCCATCGCGCTGGCAAAGCAATTGGGCGAGCAGTGGCAAGCCAGCGGTTTGTTCGACAAGGTCCAATGGAGCCTCCAGGCCGATCTGCCTGCGCTGCGCACCCAGTTACTGCAAGGTCGACTGGCGATGCTGCCAAAGGCAGACCGGACGCAGTTGATCGACAACCCGCAGGCCTTTATTCAACAACGCGTGCAAAGCCTTTTCGATCCGTTCAGCGGTTTCAGTCTGGTGCCGAGCCAGGATGACTGGCTGGGCCTGACCGGGCGTATCCAGAACGGCATGCCGCAGCACGGCTCGGTGCAACCGGATATCGGCAGCGGTGCGTTGGTGGCCAATGCTGACGGCAAAAGCTGGGTACTGCTGCGAGCCCGCACAAACGGCGATGCGTTCGACATGCATCTGCCGCTGCGTGTCGCCGATTTGCTCAGTGCATCCCGCCAACAAGCCGCGCAAGCCAACGGACAGTTACTGGCAGCCAGTGGCCTGCTGTATGCCGCCGACGGCCAACGTCAGGCCAGCCGGGAAATCACCTGGGTAGGCGGCGGCGCAACAGCGGGCATTCTGCTCTTGCTGCTGTTGGCTTTCCGCCGCTGGCGCGTGTTGCTGGCGTTCGTGCCGGTGCTGGTGGGCATGCTGTTTGGCGCTGTCGCCTGCGTCGCGTTCTTCGGCCATATGCACGTGATGACCCTGGTACTGGGTTCGAGCCTGATCGGCGTGGCGGTGGATTACCCACTGCATTACCTGTCCAAAAGCTGGAGCCTGAAACCCTGGCGCAGTTGGCCCGCCTTGCGTCTGACGCTGCCCGGCCTGAGCCTCAGCCTCGCAACCAGTTGCATCGGTTATCTGGCCCTGGCCTGGACACCCTTCCCGGCGCTGACGCAAATCGCGGTGTTCTCTGCGGCAGGCCTGATCGGCGCCTATCTGACTGCCGTTTGCCTGTTGCCCGCCTTGCTCAACAACACCGAGCTGAAACCGGCTCAATGGCCGCTGCGTCTGGCCGAACGTTTGCTCGGCTGGCGCGAAGCGTTGCTGAGCCGGGTCGGCACGCCGATCCTGCTGGCACTTTTGATGTTGTTCTGCGCTGCCGGGCTTTGGCAACTGACCACCAAAAATGACATCCGCCAATGGATCTCAGCACCACCGCAACTGACCGAAGAAGCCAAGGCGATTGCCAAAATCACCGGTTACCAGCCCACCAGCCAGTTTTTTCTGGTGGAAGGCAAAGACCAGCAGGAGTTGCTGGAGCGCCAGACGGCACTGACCCAACGTCTCGATCAGCTGGTGAATCTGGACGAGTTGAGTGGCTATCTGGCGTTGAATCAGCTGGTCGCGTCCCCCACCGAACAGGACGCCGTGCGCAAAGCCCTCAGTTCGTTGCCAGAGCACTGGCAGACACTGATCGACCTCGGTGTTCCGGCCAGCGCCCTGCAAGCTGAACTGACTCAGCTGCAAGCGTCACCGATCACTAATATCGACGCGGCGCTGGCCGGACCGCTCGGCGAACCCTGGCGGGTGCTGTGGCTGGGCGCCAGCAAAAACGGCGTCGCTGGCATGGTCAGCCTTCAGGGATTGAACAACGCTGCCCTGCTGCGTTTGCAGGCTCAGGACTTGCCGGGCGTGCGGTTGGTGGATCGTCTGGGGCAACTCAACACTGTTTTTGCCGCCACCCAGATCAGCGCCGCTGAATTGAAACTGGCGTCCTGCGTGCTGATCGTATTGCTGCTGATTGCTCCGTTCGGGTTTGGCGGCGCGCTGCGCATCGTGGCCCTGCCTTTGCTCGCGGCGTTGTGCAGCCTGGCAAGCCTGGGCTGGCTCGGTCAGCCGCTGACTCTGTTCAGCCTTTTTGGCTTGCTGCTGGTCACCGCAATCAGCGTTGATTACGCGATCCTGATGCGTGAACAGATTGGCGGTGCCGCCGTGAGTTTGCTGGGTACCTTGCTGGCCGCCGTCACCACCTGGTTGTCGTTTGGCTTGCTGGCGGTTTCCAGTACGCCCGCCATCAGCAACTTTGGTCTGTCGGTGAGCCTCGGGCTGGCGTTCAGCTTCATGCTGGCGCCGTGGGCTGCCAGTCGACGCGCCAAGCCAACAGCTGAAAGCGAGGCTCATCGATGATGATTGCGCTGTTCTGGCTGATGGCCTTGCTGATGTTTGCTGGTGCAACGCGTCTTGGACGCTATTTCGGCATGATTCCCATCGTCAGTCAGTTGCTGCTGGCAACCTTTGCTCTGCCACTGATCATGCTGTTCTGGATTGAACCGGGCTGGCAGTTGAGCGGCGCGCAACTGGTAGCGCCCGTCTGGTTGAAGACGCTGTACGGCCTGAGTTTCGCCATCGTTCTGGGGCATATTCTTAGCGACGTCATCGACGTGAAGATGGATCGCCAAAGCCTGAAAGTTGCGCTGCCAAGTTTCGCGGTGCCATTCCTCGCAGGGCTGGGCTGCGCCATCTGGTTTTTGCCCGCGCAACCGTGGATCAGCTCTCTGGCGCTGGGTCTGGTGTTTGCGATTACCGCGATCCCTGTGCTCTATCTGTATCTGCGCCATATCGACTATCCGCCTGAAGCGACCCGGCGTCTGGTGCAGACCGCAATCCTTATCGACCTGATGTGCTGGAGCCTGTTCGGCATTGCCCAAGGCAGCCTGAACATCAACAGTCTGTTGCTGCCGCTGCTCGGTGCCTGCGTGCCTTTGCTGCTGCGGGCCCTGCAACTGCGCCAACCACTGGTCTACAGCGTCACGTTCTTCGCCCTGCTGATGGTGGCCGAGCACTACAGACTCAATGCGCTGATTTTCGGCATCGGTTACCTGCTGTGCATGGCACGAATCAAACAGCCGTGGGTACTGCCGATCAGGCGCGAATGGTTCATGCGCCTGCAAACCTGGCTGGCGATACCGCTGATCCTGACCTTTGGCATCGTGCAGATCAACGTTCACACCGCCATGGGCAACCTTGGTTGGGTGCAGCTTGGAGCACTGATTCTGCTGCCGATTGCCAGCAAAATGCTCGGCAACTGGCTTGGCCTCAGTTGGGCGACGCCCTCCTTCGCCGGTGCCAGCCGCTGGCGTGAAAGCGTGCTGCTGAATATTCGCGGCCTTAGCGAAATCGTCTTTCTCAATATGCTGCTGCAACAACACCTGATCAACCCGGCGCTGTACTTCGCGCTGATGTTGATGAGCCTGCTCGCGACCCTTATGCCAGCCTTGCTGGGCATGGGCCGCGCACCGGTGCAGCCACCCGTAAACGCTGTCGATCCAGTAAGGAAGTCGTATGCCAGTAACTGATAGGGAAAGCCGGACAGTCGTGGTGATTGGTGCAGGTCCTGCCGGTGCAATCGCCGCAGCCTTGCTCAAACGCAACGGGCACGATGTGCTGATCATTGAGCGCCAGCAGTTCCCGCGCTTCTCCATCGGTGAAAGCCTGCTGTCGCACTGCCTGGACTTCGTCGAAGAAGCCGGGATGCTAGACGCCGTAAAGGCCGCAGGTTTCCAGAAGAAAAATGGCGCTGCGTTTGCGTGGCGCGATCAGTACAGCGCATTCGATTTCGGCGACACCTTCAGCGAAGGCCAGCCATCGACTTTCCAGGTACAACGCGGGGCGTTCGACAAACTGTTGGCCGATCAGGCTGAATTACAAGGCGTGGAAATCCGCTACCAACAAGAGATCATTGCGGGCGATTTCACCAGCCCGCAGCCAGTCCTGGACGTGCGTCGCGAAGACGGCAGCGAGTATCAGGTGCAGGCGCAGTTCGTGCTCGACGCCAGCGGTTATGGCCGCGTATTACCGCGTTTGCTGGATCTGGAGGCGCCGTCGAATTTCCCGATACGTCAGGCGGTGTTCACCCATGTGGAAGACCATTTCCCGGCATCCTTTGACCGCGAGAAAATCCTCGTCAGCATTCATCCTGAAATGCGCGACGTGTGGTTCTGGTCGATCCCGTTCAGCAACGGCCGCTGCTCCATGGGCGTCGTCGCTGCGTCCGAACGTTTCAAGGACAAACCCGAAGACCTTGATGCCTGCCTCCGCGAGTTCGTTGGCGAAACGCCGCACCTCAAGGAACTGCTCAAGAACGCAGTATGGGACACACCAGCGCGCACCATCGGCGGTTACTCGGCCAACGTCAAAACCCTGCACGGTCCGGGCTTTGCGCTACTGGGCAATGCCGCTGAATTCCTCGACCCGGTGTTCTCCTCCGGCGTGACCATCGCCATGCGTTCGGCGAGCATGGCGGCAGGCGTTCTGCATCGACAGTTGCAAGGTGAGGCGGTCGATTGGCAGACCGAGTTCGCGATACCGCTCAAACGAGGCGTGGACACCTTCCGCGCCTACGTAGAAGGCTGGTACGAAGGCACTTTCCAGGACGTGATTTTCTACCCGGAAAGCACGCGGGATATCCGCCGCATGATCAGCGCGATTCTGGCTGGATACGCTTGGGATCAGCGCAACCCGTTTGTTGCTGAACCCAAGCGCCGCCTGCGCATGTTGTCTGAAATCTGCGCGAGCCCGGCACAATGAGCGGGCCTTTCCTGAGCGACAAATACGTCGAAGAAACCCGTTTCGGCTTGTGGTTCCTGCGCAGTCACACGTGGCAACACCGCGTGCTGCGAGTGGCAATCAACGATCTGCGCAGCCTGTTTGACGGCGAACCGCCGAGCCAGCCGGTACTGCTCGATGCGGGTTGTGGTCAGGGCAAGTCATTCAAGCGGTTGTGCGAAGTGTTTGCGCCATCACGCCTGCTGGGTGTGGACGCTGACCCGGAGAGCCTGACCATGAGCCGCACTGAAGCCCGGGTTCAAGGCATCGACGTCGAGCTGATCGGCAGCGACTGCGCCGCATTGAAACTGGCGGACGCCAGCGTAGACATCGTGTTCTGCCACCAGACGTTCCATCATCTGGTCGAACAGGAACAGGCCCTCGCCGAGTTCTATCGAGTGCTCAAGCCCGGCGGCTATCTGTTGTTCGCTGAGTCCACCGAAGCCTATATCGACACCTGGGTGATCCGCTGGCTGTTCCGTCACCCGATGCATGTACAAAAGAGCGCTGAACAATATCTGCAAATGCTCCGCGATCAGGGCTTTCAGTTTGGTGCACAGAACGTGTCTTACCCTTATCTTTGGTGGAGCCGCTCCAGTGATTTCGGTTTGCTGGAACGTCTGAAACTGCGCAAGCCAGCGCTTTTTGGCCAACGCGAAGAAACCCTGGTCAACGCGGTTGCGCGCAAGCCTCTCGAGGGTGAACAAACATGATTCGCGCATTGCTGATCGCCTGCGTCCTGCTGCTGGCGGCGTGTGCCAGTAAAGCCCCGCTGCCTGTTTCGGTTCCCGAGCTACAGTTGCCGATGCAATTGCATATCCAACGCCAGCAGGCTGAACAGCGCCAGGACTGGCTGCTGGTGATTCAGCAGGAAGCCAGCGGGTTGCGCTGGTCACTGATGGACCCACTGGGTATTCCACTGGCACGTCAGCAATTGATCAACGGCCAGTGGCAAGCCGACGGTTTGTTGCCGCCCAATGCTGAAGCCCGGGAATTGTTCGCTTCTCTGCTGTTCGCGCTCACCCCGGACAACCAGTTGAGGCGTAATTACCCGACTGCGCAGCGCCGGGGCACCCAACGCATACTTGATGAACGATGGGGCGTGGAATACAGCAGCGCCGACACCTTCAGGCTGATCGTCCTCACAGGCAAAGACGGCAGAATCAACTACGCCATCAGCCCGCTGAACAGCGAGGCCTTGCAGTGAGCGCTTACCTGAACGCATTGGGCTTGATCTGCTCTCTGGGCAGTGGCCGCGAAGAAGTCGCGCGACGGTTGTTCGCTGCTGATACGTCCGGCATGGTCGATGAAGGCGGCTGGGTGCCTGAGCGCATCTTGCCGGTGGGTGCCGTGAAAACAGCGTTGCCGCCAATCCCCCAATCCCTGGCTTCTCACAACAGCCGCAACAATCGGTTGCTGCTGGCGGCTGCGCTGCAGATCGAGCCGGACATCCGTGAGGCTATAACGCGTTACGGCACCCATCGCATCGGCGTGATCCTGGGAACCAGCACGTCCGGTATAGACGAGGCAGGGCGTGGCATTGGCGAATGGTTGAGCAGCCAGCAATTCCCGGCGGACTATCACTACCAGCAGCAAGAGCTGGGCGCGGCAGCCAACTTCATTTCGGAGTGGCTGCAACTGAGCGGCCCGTCCTACGTGATCTCCACTGCCTGCACCTCCAGCGCCCGCGCCCTGCTCAGCGCCCGACGTGCCCTGGACATGGGCCTGTGCGATGCGGTGTTGTGCGGCGGCGTCGACACACTGTGCAAACTCACCCTGAACGGTTTTTCCGCGCTGGAAGCGGTCTCACAGCAGCTCTGTAACCCGTTTTCGCGCAATCGTAACGGGATCAATATCGGCGAGGCTGCCGTGCTGTTCCTGATGACCCGTGAAGCCAGCGGCGAGCATTCGATTGCGTTGCTGGGTGCGGGCGCAACGTGCGACGCGCACCACATTTCTGCACCGGAACCCAGCGGCTGCGGTGCCCGCGAAGCCATGCAGCAAGCGCTGGACAATGCCGGGCTTGCAGCCGCGCAGATTGGTTATCTGAACCTGCACGGCACCGCGACTCCACTCAATGACGCCATGGAAAGCCTGGCAGTGAAGGCTGTTTTCCCTGATGGAGTGCCGTGCTCTTCGACCAAGCCCATGACCGGTCACACACTGGGCGCGGCAGGTGCGCTGGAGGCGGCTTTCTGCTGGTTGAGCCTGGCACCGGAAAATACCGACCACGCGCTTCCACCCCATGCCTGGGACGGCGAAGCCGATCCACAGCTGCCGCCCCTGCAATGGACTGACGCCCAGACTCGTCTGGCACAGACGCCCAAGCGCTACATGATGAGCAACTCGTTTGCCTTCGGTGGCAACAACATCAGCCTGATTATCGGAGACGCCCAATGATTGCCTGGCCGCTCGCCGAACTGCTACCGCATGCCGGCGACATGATCCTCATCGATGAGGTGCTGTCGTTCGACGAAGAACAGATTCACACTCGCCTGACCGTCACTCCGAACGGACTGCTCAATGACACCAACGGCAACATGCCCGCCTGGGTGGGTATCGAGCTGATGGCCCAGAGTGTCGCGGCCTATGCCGGTTGCCAGGCGCGCACTCAGGGCAAGCCCGTGGCGCTGGGCTTCCTGCTGGGCAGCCGCAAGTTCGAATGCAACGTGGAGCAATTTCCCGCAGGCAGCGAGCTGCACATCCACGCGCTGCGTACGTTGCAGGACGATAACGGCATGGGTGTGTTCGAATGTCGCCTGACCGGCCCGGCTATTGAAGCGTTTGCCCGCCTTAGCGTGTACTGCCCACCCAACCCCGACCAATACATGAACGAAGGAGCCCGCACATGACTGACTCGATACTGGTCACCGGCTCCAGCCGTGGCATTGGCCGCGCGATTGCGCTACGTCTCGCGCAAGCAGGTTTCGACCTGATTCTGCATTGCCGCAGTGGCCGCACGGAAGCCGAAGCCGTCCAGGCCGAAATCGTCGCCCTGGGCCGTCAGGCGCGGATTCTGCAATTCGACGTGGCGGACCGGGAAACCTGCAAAGCCATTCTTGAAGCCGATGTAGAAACCCATGGTGCCTATTACGGCGTAGTGCTCAACGCCGGGCTCACTCGCGACGGCGCCTTCCCGGCGCTCAGCGACGACGATTGGGACGTGGTGCTCAGAACCAATCTGGATGGCTTCTACAACGTATTGCACCCGGTGATGATGCCGATGATCCGTCGCCGGGCCGCCGGTCGCATCGTGTGCATCACCTCGGTCTCGGGCCTGATCGGCAATCGCGGCCAGGTCAATTACAGCGCGTCCAAGGCCGGTATCATCGGTGCTGCCAAGGCGCTGGCCATCGAGCTGGGCAAACGCAAGATCACCGTCAACTGCGTCGCGCCCGGCCTGATCGATACCGCCATGCTCGACGAAAATGTCCCTGTGGATGAACTGATGAAGATGATTCCCGCGCAGCGCATGGGCACGCCTGAAGAAGTCGCCGGCGCGGTTAATTTCCTGATGTCCGCCGAGGCGGCGTACATCACTCGCCAGGTACTGGCCGTTAACGGAGGCCTGTGCTGATGAAGCGCGTCGTCGTGACCGGCATGGCCGGGATTACTTCACTGGGCAGCGACTGGGCGAGCATCGAAGCCAACTTCAACGCCAACCGCAGTGGCATTCGACGCATGGACGAGTGGGATCGCTTCACCGAGTTGAACACCCGGCTGGCAGGCCCTATCGATGATTTCGCCGTGCCGTCGCACTGGACCCGCAAACAACTGCGCAGCATGGGCCGTGTCTCACGTTTCGCAGTGGGTGCCTCTGAACAGGCCCTGATCGGTGCGGGCCTGCTCAACGACCCGATCATCCGGGACGGGCGCATGGGCACCGCGTGCGGTTCATCCACGGGCAGCACCGAAGATGTAAAAGCCTTCGGCAACATGCTGCTCAACTCAGTGGCCATAGGGCTCAATGCCAATTCCTATGTGCGAATGATGCCCCACACCACGGCGGCCAATATCAGCATTTTCTTCGGTCTGACAGGCCGCCTGATTCCGACGTCCAGCGCCTGTACCAGCGGCAGCCAAGGCATCGGTTATGCCTATGAGGCGATCAAGTTCGGCCGCTTGCCGCTGATGCTGGCCGGTGGTGCTGAAGAACTCTGCCCCACTGAAGCCATGGTCTTCGACGCGTTGTACGCTACCAGCCTGAAGAACGATGCGCCTCACACCAGCCCGCGCCCTTACGACATCGGCCGCGATGGCCTGGTGATCGGCGAAGGCGGCGGCATGCTAGTGCTCGAAGAGCTGGAACACGCATTGGCCCGTGGCGCACATATTCACGCAGAACTGGTGGGCTTCGGCAGCAACGCCGATGGCGCGCACAGCACCCGCCCGGAGCAGGCCACCATGCGCCGTGCCATGGAGCTGGCACTGGAAGACGCCAACCTGCCGCCCGAAGCCATTGGCTATGTCAACGGCCACGGTACGGCGACGGAACAAGGTGACATTGCCGAAACCCTCGCCACCAGCAGCCTTTTTGGTTCGCGTATGCCGATCAGTTCGCAGAAGAGTTTCCTCGGCCACACGTTAGGTGCCTGCGGTGCGCTGGAGTCGTGGTTCTGCATCGAGATGCTCAATCGCGACCGTTACATCCATACCCTGAATCTGGACAAGATCGATCCGCAGTGCGGCGATCTGGACTACCTGCGCGGTGAGCCTCGGCAGATGAGCCACGAATACGTGATGAACAACAATTTCGCTTTTGGCGGGGTCAACACGTCGTTGATTTTCCGCCGCTGGTCCTGACCCTTTTATTTAATCTCAAGGAGAGATCGTTATGCGCATGAAAACCTGGATCGCTGCAGCCGCCGTCGCGTTGTCCGTTCTGCCCGCTGTCAGCCAGGCCCGCGACACGGCGCTGTTTCTGCCGTTTCAGAAGGTCATCAATGACATGACCGCCGCCGGCAAAATCGACGGCAGCGTGAAGTTCTACCTGGCCGGCGTGCAGCCCAAAGGTAAAGTCACCGTGATCAGCCCGGGCGCCGTGACCAACAAGAAAACCAACGCCTTCAACAAGACCGATACCGAAGCCTGCGAATGGGTTCTGCAATCGGCCATCCTGCAGATGTACAGCGCAGCCAAAAACGCTAACGCCAACGCAGTGACCAACATCGCCAGCTACTACAAAAGCATCGAACGCAAAGACCCGGTGAACTATGAATGCCACGCCGGTGCAATCATTGCTGGCGTTGCGTTGAAGGGTGATTTGAGCAAGGTGGACTGATCCCACGTTGCTGATATTGGTAGGAGCGAATTCATTCGCGAAGGGGGCCGGTACATTCGCAGCCAATGTATCGTCTGAAATACCGCCTTCCCGAATGAATTCGGTCTCACAGGATGGTGAAAGCCCTGTGGGAGCGAGGCTTGCCCGCGAAGAACGATGACTCGGACTACCTGTCACTACGCGGTGACTGATTCGCGAACAAGTTCGCTCCTACCGGGGATATGTACCCGACCAGATTACAACTGAAAACGCCCGACCATGGTTTTCAGATCGTGGGACAGTCCCGACAGGGACTGGCTGGCCGAGTCTATCTGCCCGGCGCCCTCCGAGGTCTGAATCGACAGGTCGCGGATGTTGACCAGATTGCGGTCGATTTCCCTCGCCACCTGAGCCTGCTCCTCTGAAGCACTGGCGATCACCAGATTCCTTTCGTGGATCAGCGAGATAGCCTGAGCAATTTCATCCAGCGCACCACCAGCGTTTTTCGCCATGTCCAGGGTCGTGAGCGCCTGCTCATTGGTCGCCTGCATGGTATCAACGACCTTCGCTGTACCGGCCCGAATCGCCGCAACCATCTGTTCGATTTCCTGAGTCGAGGTCTGAGTACGCCCCGCCAATGCGCGCACTTCATCGGCAACGACGGCGAAACCTCGTCCGGCTTCTCCCGCACGCGCAGCCTCGATTGCGGCGTTAAGCGCCAGCAGATTGGTCTGCTCGGCCACGCCCCGAATCACATCCAGAATTTTGCCGATGTCTTGGGAATGCTCGGCCAGCTCACGGACCTGCGAAGAAGCGTCCTCGACACGCTGCCCCATTCGCTCGATGGCCTGAATAGTCCCGTCGACGCGTTGGCGACCCACCTGCGCGGTCGTCGTCGACGCACTGGAAGCATCCGCCGTGGAGACAGCATTGCGGGCTACCTCCTCAACAGCCACGGTCATTTCGTTAACCGCTGTAGCAGCCTGCTGAATTTCGTCGTTCTGGTTATGCAGATCACCGGAAGTCTGAGTGGTGATCGCGGTCATTTCTTCGGCAGCAGTAGCAAGTTGGTCGGAAGAGTTACCGATCAGACGCAGGGTATCCATCAAGGCTTGCTGCATCTCACCCAAAGACTTTTGCAGATCGGCGGCCTCATCCTTGCCATCGACCTCGATAGTCCCGGTCAGGTCACCACGGGCAATACGCCGGGCGGCCCCGATAGCGCCATTGAGTGGTTGCACAATGCTGCGCGTCAGTAACCAGGCCAGCCCGACGGTCAGCGCAAATACGAGCACCAGCACACCCACGGTGGTCTGCATCGCGGTGTCATAGCGTTGCTCGGCCTGCTGGGTGTAGAGGCTGCCTTGTTCGAGGTTAATCTTGACCAGCTCGTTGAAGAGATCACCGGTCTGGTTGGACAGATCCTGAATGGTGCCGTTGAGCAGCGCGGTCATCCCCTGGATATCGCCCTGCTCGGAAAGCTTCTGATAGCTATCCAGCGCCTGTTGATATTGGGCCACGACGCTTTGCATCTTCGAAAAGGACGTGCGAGCGACTTCGGGTACGATCGGGGTATATCCGTCCAGCGCCTTGCTCAATTCGCCGCGCAGAAACACCAGACGCTGGGTGGACGGCCCCAGAACGGCGGGATCACGGTTGATCATCAGCCGGAACGTGAGCACGCGAATGCCCAGCGAGTTGTCACGAATACTGCCCAGCCATCGGGTCCCGGCGTGCGACACCTGTTCGGTGTGCACAACGGCCTCGCGCATCTGCGTGATCTGGTGCATGGAGAAGATGCCGAAGCCAAGCATCAACACACTGATGACACCAAAACTCAGAAATGCACGTGTCGAAATACGTATCTGCCGGAGAGCCATAGATCACCAAAAACGGAAAGGTCTTCAATCTGTCTCGACTCCGACCAGCAGAACTTGACCCTCCAGCTCTCAATGGGTGGCTATTTGTCCTCCGTGCGGCGCGTCACCAGCTCAACAAACGCCCTGGCCATGGGTGATTGCTGATCCTTGCGCTGCACCAGCCATACCGCACTGGTGGCGTCTGGATCGAGCAGGGTTCGGTACACCACGCCGTCGATGCGCATGCGCCGATAGGAGGCGGGCAGCACCGTCACGCCAAGGCCCGCCGCGACCAGACCGATGATGGTCATGACTTCACCCGCTTCCTGAGTGATCAGCGGCGTGAAGCCAGCCGCTCTGGCCAGATCCATCATTTGCGCGTACAAGCCGCTGCCATAGGTGCGCGGGAAAAACACGAACGGTTCGTTTGCCAGTTCCGACAGGTGCAAACCCTGCTCGCTGCCCTGCGCCAATGGGTGACCGGCATTGATGATCGCCACCAACGGCTCACGCAACAGTTCGACCACCACCAGTGACTCCGGCAATGCCAGAGGCCGCATGATGCCGACCTGAATAGACTCATCTTCCAGTTGCGCGGCCACTTCCATGCTGTTCATTTCCTGCAAGGCCAGGTGCACAGCAGGAAAGCGTTGCCGAAACGCGAAGATCGCCTGAGGGATACTCGACGTGAATGGCGCTGAAGTGGTGAAGCCGATCTTCAACTCCCCCAGCTCTCCCAATCGCACACGACGCGCGACATCCGCAGCCTTGTCGACCTGCGCCAGCACCAACCGCGCCTCGTCGAGAAACAACCGTCCCGCTTCACTCAACTCCACACGACGATTAGTGCGATCAAAAAGACGCGTGCCCAGTTCCTGCTCCAGCGCCTGGATCTGCTGACTTAGCGGAGGCTGGGAAATACCCAGAACCTGCGCCGCGCGACCAAAGTGCAGCTCTTCGGCGACCGCTATGAAATAGCGCAGATGACGTAATTCCATGGTCCTCCCATTAAGTCGTTTTACCTATCAAACAGGTCGAACAATATATTGGAAAGAATGATTAGCGAGCTATATTCTTTTTTCTCATCGCCCGCCAGACGTCTTTGAGGTCAACCGTGAACACTGTCGTCAGCCCTTCTGCTCCGCAAAGCCAGTCGACAACGATTGAAGCGGTCATCCCCTTGGGCGACGTTTATATCGAGAAAGACACGCCGTTGTTCATGCGCACGGTGCTTGCGCTGTTTGCGGGCGGTTTCGCGACGTTTGCGCTGTTGTACTGCGTGCAGCCGATGATGCCGGTGCTCTCCAGAGAGTTCTCGATCAATGCGGCACAGAGCAGCCTGATTCTTTCTGTATCGACCGGAATGCTGGCGATCGGATTGCTGATCACCGGGCCCATTTCCGACCGCCTCGGGCGCAAGCCGGTGATGGTGCTGGCGCTGTTTTGCGCGGCGATCTTCACCCTCGCCAGTGCATTCATGCCGAGCTGGGAAGGCGTGCTGATTACCCGAGCGTTCGTGGGACTGTCCCTCAGCGGGCTGGCGGCGGTGGCGATGACTTACCTGAGTGAAGAAATTCACCCCAACCACATTGGCCTGGCCATGGGTCTGTATATCGGTGGCAACGCGATTGGCGGCATGAGCGGACGAGTCATTACAGGGGTATTGATCGACTACGTCAGTTGGCACGTGGCATTGATGGTGGTGGGTGTTTTGGCGCTGATCGCCGCAGCGGTGTTCTGGAAAATCCTCCCGGAATCGCGCAACTTCCGCGCACGCTCGTTGCAGCCGCGCAGCCTGATTGATGGTTTTGTCATGCAGTTTCGTGACGCAGGCCTGCCATTGCTGTTTCTCGAAGCGTTCCTGCTGATGGGCAGCTTCGTGACCCTGTTCAACTACATTGGCTATCGCTTGCTGGCCGAGCCCTATCACCTGAGTCAGGCGGTGGTCGGACTGTTTTCGGTGGTGTACCTGTCGGGCATCTACAGCTCGGCGAAGATCGGCTCCCTGGCTGACAAACTAGGCCGCCGCCAGGTTCTATGGGCGGTGATCGTGTTGATGCTGGCGGGCATGGCTCTGACGATGTTCGAGCCGCTGGCGCTGGTTGTCATTGGCGTTCTGATGTTCACCTTCGGCTTCTTCGGTGCGCATTCAGTGGCCAGCAGCTGGATTGGCCGACGGGCAATCAAAGCCAAAGGCCAGGCGTCGTCGCTCTATCTGTTCAGCTATTACGCGGGTTCAAGCGTGGCCGGAACGGCGGGCGGAGTGTGCTGGCATTACGGCGGGTGGCACGGCATCGGGTTGTTTATCGGTGTGCTGCTGTTGATTGCACTGGCGGTTGCGCTGAAGTTGGCGAAGTTGCCGCCACTGCAGGTGAAGGCACTAATATAAGCGCTGCCTGTAGGAGCTGCCGAAGGCTGCGAAAGCGGTGTGTCAGGAATACACCTTCGCAACCTTCGGCAGCTCCTACAGGATCAATGCATTAATTGTGATACTGCGCCGACAACTCATGCACCGCTTCAATGAAAGCACCAGCATGTGCAGGGTCAACTTCAGGCGTGATGCCGTGGCCCAGGTTGAAGACGTGGCCGTTGCCGCTGCCGTAGCTGGCGAGGATGCGTGCCACTTCGGCGCGAATGGCTTGTGGGCTGGCGTATAGGACCGATGGGTCCATGTTGCCTTGCAGCGCGACTTTGTCACCCACGCGACGACGGGCATCGCCGATGTTGGTGGTCCAGTCCAGACCCAGTGCGTCAGCGCCGGTTTCAGCCATGCTTTCCAGCCACAGACCGCCGCCTTTGGTGAACAGGATCACCGGAACCTTGCGACCGTCATTCTCGCGAATCAGGCCGTTGACGATCTTGCGCATGTAGGCCAGCGAGAACTCCTGATACGCCGCATCAGACAGACTACCGCCCCAGCTGTCGAACACTTGCACCGCTTGCGCGCCTGCCAGAATCTGGCCGTTGAGGTAGGCGATAACCGAGTCAGCCAGCTTGTCCAGCAGCAGGTGCATGGCTTGCGGGTTTTCGTAAAGCATGGCTTTGGACTTGCGGTGGTCTTTCGAAGAACCGCCTTCGACCATGTACGTCGCGAGAGTCCAAGGGCTACCGGAAAAACCGATCAGCGGCACACGGCCGTTCAGTTCGCGGCGGATGGTACTGACAGCGTCCATGACGTAACCGAGATCTTTCTGCGGATCAGGGATCGGCAAGGCTTCGATATCGGCCATCGTGTTAACGGTTTTCTTGAAGCGCGGACCTTCGCCCGTCTCAAAGTACAAGCCCAGCCCCATGGCATCCGGAATGGTCAGAATATCGGAGAACAGAATTGCAGCGTCCAGCGGATAACGTTCAAGCGGCTGCAGCGTAACTTCACAGGCGAACTCCGGGTTCATGCACAGGCTCATGAAGTCCCCGGCTTTGGCGCGGCTGGCGCGATATTCCGGCAGGTAGCGGCCGGCCTGACGCATCATCCAGACGGGGGTGACGTCCACGGGTTGCTTGAGCAGGGCGCGAAGGAAACGGTCGTTCTTCAAGGCAGTCATGTCGGCATCCGCAAAAAAAGTGCGGGCATTTTCTCAGACGTGGACGCAAAAGGCACGGCCAGAGCCGTGCCTTTTATCTATCGGGTCGATTTGTCGCGGCCGTGGAACCGGCTTCGCCCGGGATACTTCACTCCTGAACTCGGCTAAACCCGGCGCTGAGCAGATAGTCTTAGAACATTCAACCAGTCAATGGCTAGGCAAGAGCTTATCGAATTCAAGTACCCCCGGTTGCCCCGGGACTTTGACCACCTGACCGCTTTCATCGAGTACCACGCGCTCGATCACTTGCAAGCGCCACGGCCCTCTGCCCTTGCCACCCGGAATACCGGTTAAATCAAACGTGGAAATATACCTGCCCGTTCCCTTCTCCTCATAACCATGAAATTTGCCGCCGCCTCTCTCGATGTATTTTTCGGTGACTTTTTCTACCGATTGCCTCAAAGCGTCCTGAATATGCGGATCCGCTTTTTTAAAAGGCTTGGAGTTTTCGAATCCGGCTACATCCAGGGTGTAGCGCTTAGGCGCTCCACTCGCAACAGAGGATCCTGGCGTCGGCTCTTTTGCAGCCTTGCGTCCGCCGCCCAAAAGTCCGACCTTTGCGTGCGTCCAGACACCGCCTTCGAAACTGATCGGCGCTTGGTAGTAAGCATCCGGACGGCGGGGATCAATCAACCGCCACGTCGCATAATCACGGTCGTAGCGAACCGGGTAGGTTTTACCGGCATCCTTCACATAAAAACGCGAGAGGCCTGCGCTACGACCGGTTTCGTAAACGCCGTTAAAGACGCCGTCGGTCCTCATCTGCAGGCTGTCTGGCGCTTTCTTTAGCGCAGCTTTGGGATTGAAAGTGGAACCACCGAGGCCCACTGCCTTGGGCGAGCGTCCTCCAGCACCAAGGAAAAGACCCATCAGCAAGATTGCAGCCTGGTTAAAATACAAAACAGCCTCTCGCTCTCCTTTGACGGTGCTTACCACGCCTCGAATAATCGAATAAACCACCTGCAACGCAGTCACGGGCAGAGCGATGTAGAAAGGCGCAAACATCAGTGCGATATCGCCAACAAAAATAGCGGTGTCCCAAGCGTCCTGCCAATTCCTCTCCCACGTAGTATTGGTTTGCTCGTTGACTGACGAGATGACATGCGCGACGCGTGCCTCGTAGGCAGCTTCGTAGAAATTGCGGCGCAGTGGCACTGAATCCAGCTTGAAATTGCGTGCATCTACGGTCAGCGACTTCCTGACTTGCGCCTGCCATGGCGAGGGCGCATGACTTATCAAATACTCCAGGAAAGCCGTGTTGCGAAAAATCTCCTTGCGCAGCTCCAGCCCGTCTTCAAACAAACGAAAGCATCTCCCGTCTGGTGCCTGCGGTATATACAGAACGACTGAAGGCACCGCCTCGCGTGAAACAGGAGCAATCAACAAAAGCCCATCCAGCGTCACTCCGCTGACCTTCATGCGTTGAGCCGTAATCTGATGCCCCTCTACTTTCGCCCGATCAACGCCCTCGACCGGGCTATCAAGTAGCGCCATAACCCACTGGTAAGCACGATCACTGCGGCCTGCTGACAGTTCATCTTCAGCAAACTCCCCTGACATACTTGCTTCCAGGGCATTCAAGCGCATCTGCGCCTGCATGACTTGTACATAGCGCTCTTTACGCCATATCCCTTCCGCAGACGTCAACAAGCGTGTGGTCAGGAATTTTACGTAGTTTTCGCCCACATCCAGATCACGAACAAGGTCGTACAGGTAGTCGAACGAAAGAGCCGGGATAGGTTCTTCCAGATGATTCCGGGCGCTAATAGTTGCACTCGACAAAGCATCGAGAAATCCGAAATTCTTCAGGCTCAACTCTGTGAGGCTGCACAGTTCTTTCCGGTCTTTCGGTTCAGTAGTCACCGGCTCATCGACGATGACGATGCCTGCCACTTCGGGAATCAGGGTTTCAATCACTACATCATCAGGCTCCAGCTCCAGCCCATGATCAATTTTTAACCGCTCGTGCAAAGCGGCACGGGCATACATGCGCAGTTGCGCTGGATCGCCATAGGCCAGGACATCAGGCAAACCTGGGGCTTGCGCCTCGACTAACGCCTGAATGTACCCATGGGCGGCCTCTTCCCAGGCAGCTTTATCGGCGGTAGAAGCCTGAATGAACCACGCGGGCCGCTCCAATCCCTCTGAAGGGAACCAGCCTCCGTTTTCATCAATGGCGAGCTTGGCGACGGCACTTCGTAAAGCTGTCACATCGCATTCGGACTTTAAACCCAGAACATTGCGTTCGTAATCCTGCAGTTGATAACTGATGGCCAGGTAGAAACTGTCGGTGTTATTCCCTGCACGACTGAAACGCACCCCGTCCTCGTCGCCGCGCCCATAAATCCCTTCGCCAAAACTCACCAGGGCGAGGTGATGAGTATCTCGCTCGGCCGATGGGTGACCTTCGTCATATGTAGTGATACGCATATCGCGACCCAGCCGGGTTTTCAGCAAATGCTCGGTCAAGGTGCGGGCCAAAACATCGGTCTGCTCGTCAAAAACCCGAGTATGGAGCAGCCCGTCGATGGCTCGGTCGTGGGCCCATTCAGCTCGCGAATCTTGCAGCGCTACGAAGAAGGGCTGAGGCAGCCCACCGTTATTTACAAGCTCAGCCTCCTCGCGTTCAGTCAGTGCCTGGGTACGCAAAAGATCTTCCAGACGATCAAGAGGCAGATGCGGGTTTAGCTCACTTAGGGACAGTAGGACCGGGGAGCCGTCTTGCAGCGCAGCTGTCGAGAATGGAAGGTAACGGTTCGATTCGGAAGTTGCTGATATTGATTTTGATACATGGTCATCCGCCATCAAAGCGTCGAACAACCAGCCACGCTCCAACCGCACCCACACCGAAACTTGTGCCCGCAGCCTGACGATCCGGCACGGCACCGTCTTATCCTCACCCCAGTCACCGATCTCGGTTGTTGCAGGGAGTTGGCTGAACATCACCCAAAACAACGACTCGGTGAGGTAGGTCTGGCTGCTACCCGGTGCAGAGTAAGTACCATCATCACGCTGCACGAAGGTGATCGTTTGCTCCACCACGCTCCAATCGTTGCCTTTCAGGTAGGAGCCCAGCGAACCACCTTTGTTATCTACAACGACGATGCCCATGTTTACAGGCCATTGAGGCAGCCAGGTCAAAATGGAAAACAGCAGACCATCGCCACCCTCGGGAAAGTAATTATCTGCAGTGAATTGTTCGGCAAACTGATCAAGCATTCGATCAGCACGCTGGCGTGCAATGTGTTCACGAATTGAGCTAATGCTTGGGTTGAATGTCCTCGTCGCTTCGGAACCTGAAAGCGCGGCAGAGGCAGAGGCAGGCAGGGTTGTATCTCGAAACATGGCTATTTCCTTATAGCGACATGTATGAAAAGGGAATCTGTACGAAAGCGTTCCCGTTAAGTCAGGCACAGATCCTAGCCCGCCCTTAGAGCAGAAATACCTCGGAGAAATAAACAGCAAAGCAGTCGGCGAGCCAGCATCTGATGGCGTGGATCGGATAAAGGAGGAGGATGAAGCTGGAGGGGCTATTAGCGCACGGGTTTGGTTGGGAGTGACTTCGGCCGAGGGCGCGGTGCCGATTTGTTGCAGGGTTTGAAGCGGGAGCAAGAGCAAGCTCATCAATCAACATGCAAACTGCTGGATTGAAATGCATTTTCTGTAGGAGCTGCCGAAGGCTGCGAAGCGTTTATCCTGACACACCGCGATCGCAGCCTTCGGCAGCAGCTACAGACGATCACCGGGCCTGTGGGAGTAGAGCTTGCTCGCGATGAAAGCACCGCAAGTATCGAGTAGATGGCGTCCAGCCTTATCGCGAGCAAGCTCGGCTCCCACAGGTTACGTGGGAGCCGCGCTGCTACATCAAACGCCCAGGTAGTCCAGAATCCCTTCGGCCGCATTACGGCCTTCGAAGATTGCAGTCACAACGAGATCAGAGCCGCGCACCATATCGCCACCGGCGAAGATTTTCGGGTTGCTGGTCTGGTGCTTGTATTGCGCCTGTTCCGGGGCGATAACGCGGCCCTGGCTGTCGGTCTGAATAGTGAACTGCTCAAACCACGGTGCCGGGCTTGGGCGGAAGCCGAACGCGATGACCACGGCATCAGCCGGGATGATCTCTTCCGAGCCAGGAATCGGCTCAGGGCTACGACGGCCACGGGCATCAGGCTCGCCAAGACGGGTCTCGACCACCTTCACACCTTCAACCTTGTCTTCGCCAACAATGGCGATCGGCTGGCGGTTGTAGAGGAACTTCACGCCTTCTTCCTTGGCGTTCTTCACTTCCTTGCGAGAACCCGGCATGTTTTCTTCGTCGCGACGATAAGCGCAGGTCACCGACTTGGCACCCTGACGGATCGAAGTACGGTTGCAGTCCATGGCCGTGTCACCACCGCCGAGGACGACAATCCTCTTGCCCTTCATGTCGACGAAATCTTCCGGCGACTTTTCAAAGCCCAGGTTGCGATTGACGTTGGCGATCAGGAAATCCAGCGCATCGTGCACACCCGGCAAGTCCTCACCGGCGAAGCCACCTTTCATGTAGGTGTAGGTGCCCATGCCCATGAACACGGCATCGTATTCTTCGAGCAACTGCTCCATGGTCACGTCCTTGCCGACTTCGGTATTGAGACGGAACTCGATACCCATGCCGGTGAAGACTTCACGACGATGGCTCAGTACGGTTTTTTCCAGTTTGAACTCGGGGATGCCAAAGGTCAGCAAACCGCCGATTTCAGGGTTCTTGTCGAACACCACCGGGGTCACGCCGCCACGTACCAATACGTCGGCACAGCCCAGGCCGGCAGGGCCTGCACCAACAATCGCTACGCGCTTGCCGGTGGGCACAACCTTGGACATGTCCGGACGCCAGCCCATGGCGAACGCGGTATCAGTGATGTACTTCTCGACCGAACCGATGGTCACAGCGCCAAAACCGTCGTTCAGGGTGCAGGCACCTTCGCACAGACGATCCTGCGGGCACACGCGACCGCAGACTTCCGGCAGGGTGTTGGTCTGGTGCGACAGTTCGGCGGCGGCCAGGATGTTGCCTTCCGCAACCAACTTGAGCCAGTTGGGGATGAAGTTGTGTACCGGGCATTTCCATTCGCAGTACGGGTTACCGCAACCCAGGCAACGGTGAGCCTGATCGGCCGACTGTTGGGGTTTGAAAGGTTCGTAGATTTCCACGAACTCTTTCTTGCGCTGACGCAGCAGTTTCTTCTTCGGATCTTTACGCCCGACATCGATGAACTGGAAGTCGTTACTTAGACGTTCGGCCATTCTCTTGAACCTCTACATGGCAGCTTCAGGCGACAAACCTGAAGCTGCCAGAATCATATTCGCAGGCAAATCACGCACTGCTGTTAACTTGCGGCTTGAAGCTTGCCGCTTAAAGCTGCAGTTACTGCGGATTCGCGCGGGTGCTGGAGAGCAACGACTTCAACGAAGCAGCCTTCGGCTTGACCATCCAGAAGCGGCGCAGGTAATCGTCCAGGTTTTCCCAGACGTTACGGCCCCACTCGCTGTCGGTTTCCTCGACATACTCGGCCAGTACACGCTCCAGATGGCTGCGATAAGCTTCCATCGACTCGCCGCTGATGCGTTGAATCTCAACCAGCTCATGGTTGACCCGGTCAACGAAGCTGTTGTCCAGGTCGAGCACGTAGGCGAAACCACCGGTCATGCCTGAACCGAAGTTGTAGCCGGTCTTGCCCAGTACGCAGACGAAGCCGCCGGTCATGTATTCGCAGCAGTGATCGCCCGTGCCTTCCACGATTGTGTGAGCACCGGAGTTACGCACCGCGAAACGCTCGCCTGCAGTACCGGCCGCGAACAGCTTGCCACCGGTTGCGCCGTACAGACAGGTATTGCCGATAATGGCGCTTTCCTGGGTTTTGAACGGGCTGCCTTTTGGCGGAACGATGACCAGCTTGCCAGCGGTCATGCCTTTACCGACGTAGTCGTTGGCGTCGCCTTCCAGATACATGTTCAAACCACCGGCGTTCCACACGCCGAAGCTTTGACCAGCCGTCCCTTTGAAGCGGAAGGTGATCGGCGCCTTGTTCATGCCCTGGTTGCCGTGCAGCTTGGCGATTTCGCCGGAAATCCGCGCGCCGATGGAGCGGTCGCAGTTGCAGATGTCCAGTTCATATTCGCCACCGCTCAGGCTTTCGATGGCCGGCTTGGCCATTTCAACCATGCGCTCGGCCAGCAAGCCTTTGTCGAATGGAGGGTTGCGATCCACAAGACTGAACTGAGGCTTGTCAGCCGGGATGTGGTCGCTACCCAGCAGCGGCGTCAGGTCCAGGTGCTGTTGCTTGGCGGTTTCGCCCGGCAGGATGTCAAGCAGGTCGGTACGGCCGATCAGCTCTTCCAGCGAGCGGACGCCCAGCTTGGCCAGCCACTCACGGGTCTCTTCAGCCACGTAGGTGAAGAAGTTGATTACCATGTCGACGGTGCCGATGTAGTGGTCTTTGCGCAGCTTCTCGTTCTGAGTGGCAACGCCGGTGGCGCAGTTGTTCAGGTGGCAGATACGCAGGTATTTACAGCCCAGCGCGATCATTGGCGCGGTGCCGAAACCGAAGCTTTCAGCACCGAGAATTGCAGCCTTGATCACGTCCAGACCGGTTTTCAGACCGCCGTCGGTCTGTACCCGAACCTTGCCGCGCAAATCGTTACCGCGCAGGGTCTGGTGGGTTTCGGCCAGGCCGAGTTCCCACGGAGCCCCCGCGTATTTGATCGAAGACAGCGGCGATGCACCGGTGCCGCCGTCATAGCCGGAAATAGTGATCAGGTCGGCGTAAGCCTTGGCCACACCGGCAGCAATCGTACCGACGCCCGCCTCGGCAACCAGTTTCACCGAAACCAGCGCCGCCGGATTGACCTGCTTGAGGTCGAAAATCAGCTGCGACAAGTCTTCGATGGAATAGATGTCGTGGTGCGGCGGCGGCGAAATAAGGGTCACGCCCGGCACTGCATAGCGCAGTTTGGCGATCAGACCGTTCACTTTACCGCCCGGCAGTTGCCCGCCCTCGCCCGGCTTGGCGCCTTGGGCAACCTTGATCTGCAACACGTCGGCGTTGACCAGGTACTCAGGGGTTACGCCGAAACGGCCAGTAGCTATCTGTTTGATTTTCGAGCTGCGGATGGTGCCGTAGCGCGCAGGATCTTCGCCGCCCTCACCGGAGTTGGAGCGTGCGCCCAGACGGTTCATGGCCTCGGCCAGCGCTTCATGAGCCTCAGGCGACAATGCGCCCAGAGAGATCCCGGCCGAGTCAAAGCGCTTGAGGATTTCCGCCAGCGGCTCGACTTCGTCGATGGACATCGGAGTGTCGAGGGTCTTGACCTGGAACAGGTCGCGAATCATCGATACCGGACGCTTGTCCACCAGCGAGGTGTATTCCTTAAACTTGCTGTAGTCGCCCTGCTGTACAGCGGCCTGCAGCATGCTGACCACGTCCGGGTTGTAGGCGTGGTATTCGCCGCCGAACACGAACTTGAGCAGGCCACCTTGCTGGATCGGCTTGCGTGGGCTCCAGGCTTCGTTGGAGAGCAGCTTCTGCTCGGCTTCGATATCGACGAAGCGGGCACCCTTGATGCGGCTTGGTACGCCACGGAAGCTCAGTTCGCAGACCGCTTCGGACAGGCCGATGGCTTCGAACAACTGCGCACCACGGTACGAAGCGATGGTAGAGATACCCATCTTCGACAGGATCTTGAGCAAACCTTTGGTGATGCCTTTACGGTAGTTCTTGAACACCTCATAGAGGTCTCCCAAAACTTCACCGGTGCGGATCAGGTCGCCCAGCACTTCATAAGCGAGGAACGGATAAACAGCCGAAGCACCAAAGCCGATCAACACCGCAAAGTGATGCGGATCGCGGGCGGTAGCAGTTTCAACCAGGATGTTGCTGTCGCAACGCAGGCCTTTTTCGGTCAGGCGGTGGTGCACAGCGCCTACAGCCAGGGATGCGTGAGCGGGCAATTTGCCTGGGGCAATATGACGGTCAGTCAGGACGATCTGGGTACGACCGGCACGCACGGCTTCTTCAGCCTGATCAGCGATGTTACGCACAGCCGCTTCAAGGCCGATGCTCTCGTCGTAGTTCAGGTCGATGATCTGCCGCTCAAAGCCCGGACGCTCCAGGGTCATCAGCGAGCGCCATTTGGCCGGGGAAATGACCGGCGAGCTGAGGATCACGCGGGAGGCGTGCTCAGGCGACTCCTGGAAAATGTTGCGCTCGGCACCGAGGCAGATTTCCAGCGACATGACGATCGCTTCACGCAGCGGGTCGATCGGCGGGTTGGTGACCTGCGCGAACTGCTGACGGAAGTAATCGTAAGGCGAACGCACACGCTGCGACAGAATCGCCATCGGCGTGTCGTCGCCCATGGAGCCGACCGCTTCCTGGCCCTGCTCACCGAGCGGACGCAGTACCTGATCGCGCTCTTCGAAGGTGACCTGATACATCTTCATGTATTGCTTGAGCTGGTCGGCATTGTAGAAAGCCGAACCATGGTCGTTGTCTTCGATGGTCGCCTGGATACGCAGAGCGTTCTTGCGCAGCCACTGCTTGTACGGATGACGCGACTTCAAGCGGTTGTCGATGGCGTCGGTGTCGAGGATCTGGCCGGTCTCGGTGTCCACGGCAAAGATCTGACCCGGCCCGACACGGCCCTTGGCGATGACGTCTTCCGGCTTGTAGTCCCACACGCCGATTTCCGACGCGAGGGTGATGTAGCCATTCTTGGTGGTGACCCAGCGCGCCGGACGCAGACCGTTACGGTCAAGCAGGCAAACCGCGTGGCGACCTTCGGTCATTACCACGCCAGCAGGACCATCCCAAGGCTCCATGTGCATGGAGTTGTACTCATAGAACGCCCGCAGATCGGGGTCCATGGTTTCAACGTTCTGCCACGCAGGCGGAATGATCATGCGCACGCCACGGAACAGGTCGATGCCGCCCGTGACCATCAGCTCCAGCATGTTGTCCATGCTCGAAGAGTCGGAACCCACGCGGTTGACCAGCGGGCCCAGCTCGTCCAGGTCCGGAATCAGTTCGTTGGCGAACTTGGTGCGACGGGCCTGCGCCCAGTTGCGGTTACCGGTAATGGTGTTGATCTCGCCGTTGTGGGCGAGGAAGCGGAACGGCTGTGCCAACGGCCATTTCGGCAGGGTGTTGGTCGAGAAGCGCTGGTGGAACACGCAGATCGCGGTTTGCAGGCGCTCGTCGCTCAGGTCCGGGAAAAATGCCGTCAGATCGCGCGGCATCATCAGACCTTTATAGATGATGGTCTTGTGAGAAAAGCTGCAGATGTAGTGATCGGTGTCTTCAGCGTTGGCGACCGACGAACGGCGACGTGCGCTGAACAGCTTGATCGCGAATTCCTGATCGCTCAGGCCTTCACCACCGATGAACACTTGCTCGATTTTCGGCAGACGCTCCAACGCCAGACGACCCAGCACGCTGGTGTCGATGGGTACCTGGCGCCAGCCAACAAGGGTCAGGCCAGCAGCAAGGATTTCGCGATTCATGTTCTCGCGGGCGGCGTCAGCTCTAGCGTCGTCCTGATTGAGGAACACCATGCCCACGGCATATTGGCGCGGCAGCTCATTATCAAAGTGTTCTTTGGCAATGGCGCGCAGGAACGCGTCCGGTTTTTGAATCAACAGCCCGCAACCGTCACCGGTCTTGCCGTCGGCGTTGATCCCACCACGGTGGGTCATGCAGGTCAGGGCTTGGATAGCCGTCTGCAACAGGTGATGACTGGGTTCGCCCTGCATGTGGGCAATCAGGCCGAAACCACAGTTATCCTTGAATTCATCTGGATGGTACAGACCTGCTTTCATAGACACTTTCTCACCAGGCTGCCTCTAAAAGAGACAAATTTCTTTTCAATTCAACCAGTTACCTCTCGCGCTGAACGTACGCCAGCTTAGCGGGAGCAAAAGGGAGGTCATTGTACACAGCGACACAAAGCCTCACAAATTTAACGACGAACAGTCGTAAATTCGTGTCGCATTTATGAACGTTTATAGCTGGATGCTGTGCTAGTCAAAAGCTTTTTTAGCGATCTGACCAAAACACCCCGTTTTCCAAAAGCGTCCGGGACGCAGACACCACAAGGCGCGCGGTCAATCGGACTGCACGCTTGCGGATCAAAACAGGGATGCTGGGTGAGCGGCCCGGATAAGGCCGCTGCGACTTCAGCGAGCTGCGCCGAGTTCCTGTTGGATACTGGCGACAGTACGAGGCCAAGGTTTACCAGCCTGAACCTTCGCTGGCAATACCTTGATAGCTGCAAGGGCAGCTGCGCGGTCAGAGAAGTTGCCGTAAGTGATCACATACAGCGGCTTGCCCTGAAGCGTTTTCTTGAAATAACGGTACTCGCCGCCTTGCTCGGCAACGAACGCCTGAGCAGTGCTCTCGGAGCTGGTGCCGAGGATCTGCACCACGTAGCGACCCGGCGCCTGACTGCCATACCAGCTGCTACCAGCTGCAGATTTCCCGGCAGCGGCCGGTGCAGTCTTGGCCGTTGCGACCTGCGTTGGAGCCTGAGCAGGTGCAGCTGGCTTCGGAGCAGTAGCGGCCGCTGGCGGCGCAATGGACGAACGAGGTGTCGACGGTGCTGCACCGGCCGGCACACCAGCAGGTGGCGCGGTGGTGGTCACGGTAGGCGGCTGGTCAACAGACCCGACCGGTACGCCATCATCGTCGCCATCACTCGCGCCCGCCGCTTCGGCCAGAGGGCCGCGCATGACAGGCTGAGAGTTACCCACCAGCGGCAAAGGCATGGGCTGCGAATTACCCGCGAACTCGATAGCCGGGCCACCGTTGTTGGACTGCTGGGCGCTTGGCGTGCCCTGCCCCAGAGGCAATTGCGCCTGAGAGTTGGCAGGCTGCGTCGCTGGGGCACCGGAATTGCCGCCACGGCCCGGGATCAGCACTGCTGCCAATACCCCGACTGCAACCACAGCACCCAGTGCCATTACATATTTCTTCGGCATTTTGAATCCCACACTTGGGCGTTTGACCGCCGAACGGCTGGCGATCATCGCCTCGATCATTGAGTCCCGGGCAACCTGATTGATAGCGCCAGGCCATCCACCGGAATGCTCGTGAATATCGGTTATCTGCTCGGCCGTGAACAATTCGATGCCTTGTCCGGCACCTTCCAGTCGTTGCTCCAGATATTCCCGTGTTTCATCTTCCGTGTAAGGTGCCAGTTCGATGACGTGATAGCGCTCGCCCTCGGTTTGCGCTTCGGCACACAGCTGATCGAGTCTATCGATCAGTGAAGCTTCACCGAACAGAAACACATGTGGACGGCCTTCAGGACTTCCATCGGCCAGACCGAGCAGTGCTTCGAGTGCGGATTCGCCAAGTTGTTCGGCATCGTCCACCAACAAATAGACTTCCTGGCCGGTCAGCGCCAATTGCACGACCTGCGCGAGGATGGCGCGCATCTCTGGCTGGGCGACATTCAGCGCCTGGGCAACCTGACGCAGCAGACCGGAAGCATCTGCAGCACCCCGGGCCGAAACCACCACGCTCTGGACCGATTGCTTGTTGGTACTGGCAACCAACGCCTGACGCAACAAGGTTTTGCCGCTGCCAACCGGGCCGGTCACGACCAGCAATAGCTGGCTGTAACGGGCCAAATGATGCAATTGTCCCAATACCGGCTTGCGCTGGGCAGGGAAGAATTTGAAGCCAGGTACCCGCGCTGCGAACGGGTCATGACTCAACTGGTAATGGCCGAGGAAGGCCTCGTCGGCGTGCAAGCTACTCGTCATGGAATTTCATTAACCTCTGAGCTGATCCACGAGGGCGCGGTAATCCGCCGCCAGCGTGGCCTGTAAAACTTCTTTTGGATATTCGTCGGTGATCACGGCTTCGCCCATACGGCGCAACAGGACCAGACGCAGACGACCATCCAGGACTTTTTTGTCGACAGCCATGTGCTCAAGGAAATGCTCCGGGGTCATTTCCTGCGGCGGCACCACCGGCAGACCGGCGCGCTGAAGCAGGCGAATGCCGCGGTCGCGCTCCTGTTCGCTGATCCAGCCCAGACGAGAGGACATTTCCAGCGCCATCACAGTGCCTGCGCCGACAGCCTCGCCATGCAGCCAGACACCGTACCCCATGTGGGTTTCGATGGCATGCCCGAACGTGTGCCCCAGGTTCAGCGTAGCGCGCACCCCGGTTTCGCGCTCATCAGCGCCAACGATCAAGGCCTTGGCGGCACAGGAACGTTCGATGGCGACGGTCAGGGCGGCCTGATCCAGCCCACGCAACTGATCAACGTTTTCTTCAAGCCAGGTCAGGAACGGCTCATCACAGATCAGACCGTACTTGATGACCTCGGCAAGGCCCGCCGACAGTTCGCGCTCCGGCAGCGTATTGAGGCTGGCGGTGTCGATCAGCACGACGCTTGGCTGGTAAAACGCACCGACCATGTTCTTGCCCAGCGGGTGGTTGATCCCGGTCTTGCCGCCCACCGAAGAGTCAACCTGAGACAGCAGGGTCGTGGGAATCTGAATGAAGTTCACGCCGCGCTGATAGCAAGCGGCCGCAAAACCGGCCATATCGCCGATCACACCGCCGCCAAGGGCAATCACCGTGGTACGCCGATCATGACGGGCACCCAGCAGGCCATCGAAAATGCCTTGCAGGGTTTCCCAGTTCTTGAAAGCTTCGCCGTCCGGAAGGATGACAGGCTGGACGTTGTAGCCGGCCAGGGTGCGGGTCAGTCGCTCAAGGTAAAGAGGCGCGACGGTGGTATTGGAAACAATCGCCACTTGCCGCCCAACGATATGCGGAGCGAGTAAATCCAAACGATCCAGCAAGCCTTCGCCGATATGAATCGGGTAGCTGCGCTCGCCAAGCTCGACCTTAAGTGTCTGCATGTGTCCCCACGTTGATTACCGGATACGTCGCTGTGAGTGCTTTTGGCACTCACGCAATAGGTGGCTCAAGGCTACGCCTCGTCCTGTTTTTTATTGGTCGCAGAGGATAGCGCATTTCTGCCCAGGCTTTAACGGGGAGGAAGCTCCGCCAGGCGCGCAAGAATATCAAGAACCACCATTCGTGGCGGCCGCTCATCGGTTTCAACCACCAGATCAGCGATCTCCCGATAAAGCGGGTCACGCATCTCGAGCAGATCGCTCAAAACCTTTGCCGGATCAGCGGTGCGCAACAGCGGGCGGTTACGGTCGCGGGCAGTACGCCCGACTTGCTGCTCTACCGAGGCATGCAGATACACCACGCGCCCACCCTGGTGCAGGGCCTGGCGATTTTCGCTACGCATGACGGCACCGCCGCCTGTCGCGAGGACGATCCCGTCGACACTGCATAGCTCGGCAATCATCGCCTGCTCGCGGTCACGGAATCCGGGCTCACCTTCTTTATCAAAGATCCACGGGATATTGGCACCCGTGCGCAGCTCAATTTCCTTGTCGGAATCCTTGAACGGCAGGCGCAGCTCTTTGGCCAGCAAACGGCCGATGGTGCTTTTACCAGCCCCCATCGGCCCTACAAGTATTAAATTTCGCACAGAATCAACGACTCACAGCAATCGCCTGGTTGTTCATGATACGCGGAGTGAGGAACACCAGCAGCTCGGATTTTGCTTCCGAGACCACATCGCGCCGGAAAAGGCGGCCAACATACGGCACATCGCCGAGAAATGGCACCTTATCGACGGTTTTAGTTTGCGTATTCGAGAACACACCACCGATTACGATGGTTTCTCCATCGGCGACCAGCACCTTTGCGTTGACTTCGTTTTTACGAATAGGAGGAACACCTTGCACCATGTTCAGGTAGTCGGGCTCATCCTTGGTGACCTTGACCTCCATGATGATGCGGTTGTCCGGCGTGATCTGCGGCGTCACTTCCAGTGAGAGCGAGGCCTCTTTGAAAGACACTGTCGTGGCACCACTGGAGCTGGATTCCTGATAAGGAATCTCGGTGCCTTTCAGAATCTTCGCGGTTTCCTTGTCGGAAGTGACCACCTTGGGCTGGGAGACGATTTCACCGTTGCCGGTTCTTTCCATTGCGCTGAGCTCGAGATCGAGTAAAGCGTTATTGGTCATGAAAGCGATACCAATGCCGGAGGTTGCATTGGCTGCGCCCAGATCGACGAATGGCACATTGGAAGTCAGCGCATCGCCCGTGTTACCGGCTTCGTCCCCATTATCATCCAGACCATAACCACTCCATTTGTGGTTGTTATTACGGTTGGTGTCGCCTGCCCAGCGGACCCCGAGCGCCTTGTCGTAACCGACATTGGCCTCGACGATTCGCGCCTCGATCATCACCTGACGCACGGGAATATCCAGCTGGGAGACGATGCGGCGCAGCTCGTCCAGACGGTCCTGAGTCTGGTAAGCAATGATGTTGTTGGTGCGGTCATCCACGGTAATCGAGCCGCGCTCATCGACTTTCGACTCGGCGCTGGTCACTGACTGGAACAGCTTGGCGATGTCCGCAGCCTTGGCGTAGTTGACCTGCAACAGTTCACGACGCAGCGGTGCCAGCTCGGCAATCTGCTTGAGAGACTCCAGCTCCTGACGCTCGCGGGCCGCAATTTCGTCGGCGGGTGCGACCAGCAAAACGTTGCCGATCTTGCGTTTGTCCAGACCTTTGGTTTTCAGCACCAGATCCAGCGCCTGATCCCACGGCACGTTCTGCAGGCGCAAGGTAATGCCGCCCTGAACCGTGTCACTGGCGACCAGGTTGAGACTGGTGAAGTCGGCGATCAATTGCAGCACCGAGCGCACATCGATGTCCTGGAAGTTGAGCGACAGTTTTTCACCGGTGTAAACCAGCTTCTCTGCGTTGCGGCGGTCCAGGTCTTCGTTGGTCAACGGACGTACGCTGATGGTCAGCTTGCTTTCGGTCTGATAGGCGGAGTAATCGAAAGGCCCGGATGGCTCGATGGTGATGCTTGCCTTATCGCCGGTCGCAGTGGCGTTAACGAACTGCACCGGCGTCGCGAAGTCCTTGACGTCCAGCCTTACCCGCAGCTTTTCAGGCAGTTGGGTTTTGGCGAAGTCGACGCGAATCTTGCCGCCCTGTTCCTGAATATCAGGAGCAACGCTGGAGTCCGTCAGATCAATGATCACATTGCCTTCGCCCAACTCGCCCCGCTGGAAATCGACATTGCGGATCGCTTTGCCAGTTGGCGCGTACGCTTTGGGTCTTGCGGGAGCAGGAGGTGGCACGGCAACACGAGCCGCGCCCTGCGCAGTACTGGGTTGCGATGCCTGCGCCGCCGTAGCGCCCTGACCGATCACGATAAACAGATTATTGCCATCAACCCGTGAGCTGTAAGGCGCAAGTGTGGTCATGTTGACGATGACACGCGTGCGATCATTGGCCTGAACCACGACCACACTGCGGGCATTGCCACTGCCCAGCTCACGGCTTTTGGTCGCCAGCTGACTGGTCACGCCGGGCAAATCGAGCGCGATACGCGCTGGCTGTTCAGTGGTATAGCCTCTGGGTGCAGGGACCGGCGCATCAAAAGTCAGCTTGAGCTCGATCCTGTCACCGGGCAGCGCCGCAACATCCAGCGTCTTGAGAGTGGCGGCCTGGAGCATCGGCGAAATCATCGTAATCCATAGCGATACACCGATAGCCGAAAGAATCCTGGTCATGATCATTTTCCGTCCTGCGAACCCGAGAGTGCTTTGCATGCTTGGCTGTGCTCGTTTCATGAGCGTTCTTTCAGGGAAATGCTGCGCGGCCTTTCCAGCCATGCCCCCTCTCCGTCAGGAACTATTTCTACGACATCAACGCGAGATTCATCGACCGAGACAATCCGGCCGTTATTGCGGCCCAGGTAATCACCGACTTTCACCCGGTATACGCCACCCGCCCCCTTGAGCAAGGCAAAGGTCCCGGTTTCATTACCCATGGTGCCGACCATCTCGAACGTCTCGATATTGAACCCTTCCAGAAACTGCCTTGGCCGTGTTTCATCCGGAGCCACCAGTCTTGACCCTTTGAGACGGTTGACCAGATCGACCTTGATCGGCGGCTGAAACGGGCTGCGCAGATTCGCAGCGTTATACGTGAAAGCCTCATAAGGACGAAACCTTGGCAGAGGTTCGATGGTGCCCGTTGGTCGGGCACGCGCCTCATCCATAAAACTGGTCAGGTCGGCAAACGACGAATCCTCGTTGCAACCGGCCAGACTGATCAACGCCACACTGGCGCACAACAATCGCGCCAGCCTCATTTATTCAGTCCTTCATCGTTGTAGCGATAGGTCTTGGCAAGAATATTCATTCGCAGCCTGGACGGATTTGAAGCTTCCACAGGCTTGATCTCGAAATCATGCAGGGTGACGATCCGCGGCAGGCTGGCGACACCACTGACGAAGGTGGCCAGATCGTGATACCCGCCCACTACGGTGATCTGTATCGGCAACTCGATGTAAAACTGCTGAGCCGCTTCCGGCAGCAGTTTGATCTCTTCGAACTCCAGCCCACTGCCCAACCCTGTGCGCGTGATGTCTTCCAGCAAGCCAGGTACTTCGGTATCGCTGGGCAACTGCCGCAACAATGCGCCGAAGGTGTTTTCCATCTCGGCCATCTGCACCTTGTAGGGCTGCAGGTTGGCGGCCTGGAACGCCTTGGTAGTGAACTGCTCTTTGAGCGTGCTTTCATTGGCGCGCGCGCCATCAAGCTGACTCTCAAGATCCTGGATATAGAAGAAGTAACCCAGCGCCAGCACAAGCACCATCAACAGAATGCCGGTCACGAACTTGACCGCAGCGGGCCATGAACCAAGGTTGTTGATGTCCAGATCGCCAAGGTCAATCCGGCGCAGACTTTCCAGCGTCTCGGAGAGATTCATGGCTTGACTCCATCAATGGCCGGCTGTGTCTGGCGCACTGTTAACTGAAACACGTTGGCCTGATCCAGCGCGCCAGCGGTTGTTGCCTTCACTTCGGTCAGACTCGGTGCTTCAAACCAGTCGGAAGCCTCGAGATTACGCATCAGGTCCGACACGCGATTGTTCGATTCTGCCGCGCCCGTGACGCTCACCAGTTTGTCGACCATCTTCACGTTCGAGAAATACACGCCATCCGGCAGGGTACGCGCCATCTGGTCAAACACCCGGCCAATGATCGGGCGATTGCCTTGCAGGTCCTGAATGATCTTCATCCGTTCCAACAATTGCTTGCGGCGGGCTCGCAGATCGCTGATCTCTTTAATACGCTCATCGAGCTGCACGATTTCTTTCTGGATGAACGCATTGCGCGCCGCCTGATGAGTAATCGCACTGCTCAAATATTGATCAACCATGAACAATACGCCGACCGAAGCTACAAATACGCCAGCCAAGGCCATCAGAAATCTTTTCTTGCGCTCTTCGCGCAACTGTTCACGCCAGGGGAGAAGGTTGATCCGTGCCATCAGTCAAAGCTCCTCAGGGCCAGACCGCACGCGATCATCAAAGCAGGAGCATCGCTGGCCAGGGCGCCAGCATTGACCTTGGCGCTCAAGGCCATGTCTGCAAACGGGTTGGCCACCAGAGTGGGTGTGCCGACGCGCTGTTGAATCAGGTTGTCCAGCCCGGAAACCGATGCGGTACCACCGGCCAGCATGATGTAGTCCACGGCGTTGTATTGTCCTGCGGCGAAGAAGAATTGCAGCGACCGGGCAACTTGCTGCACCACGGCGTCCTTGAATGGCTGCAGCACTTCGATCAAGTAATCATCGGGCAGACCGCCCTGCTTCTTGGCAAGCCCGGCTTCTTCCATCGAAAGGCCATAGCGACGCCGGATTTCCTCGGTCAGCTGACGCCCACCGAACAGCTGTTCACGGGTATAGATAATGCGTCCGTTGTGCAGCACGCTCAGGGTGGTCATGGTCGCGCCGATGTCGACGATGGCAACGGTCAGTTTGTCGTGACCGTTGCCCAGTTGCGTCGACAACAACCCATAGGCACGCTCCAGTGCATAGGCCTCGACATCGACGACCCGTGCATTGAGCCCCGCAAGGGCCAGGGCGGCTTCGCGTACTTCAACATTTTCTTTACGGCAGGCGGCCAGCAGGACCTCAACGCGCTCGGGGTTGCGCACCGAATAGCCCTGAACCTCGAAATCGATTGCGACTTCTTCCAGTGGATAGGGAATGTACTGATCAGCCTCGATTTTCAGCTGGTTTTCCATGTCGTCATCCGACAGGCCAGCGTCCATCTCGATGGTCTTGGTAATCACCGCCGAACCGGCCACGGCGACCGCCACAGATTTGACGCTTGTACGCGCCTTGGCCAATACGCGCGCCAATGCATTTCCGACGCCTTCGAGCTCGGCAATGTTCTTTTCGATCACCGCGTTCGCCGGGAGCGGCTCCACCGCGTAGGACTCGACTTTGTAACGTGTGCCGGAACGACTCAATTCAAGGAGTTTCACCGATGTAGAGCTAATATCGATCCCTAGAAGGGTGTTGGCCTTCTTACCGAAGAGTTCGAACACAACCTGTTCCCTATGAGTTTCCGTCACTTACGGATAATTTGTTGTCCAACGCCGCCGCCAGCAATCCTGACAGTAGCGCAAATAACGCTCGGAGACGAAAAATGCTTATAATGCCCAGCGCTTTTTTCGTATAACCAAGCTTCAAGGCGTGTCTATTTATTAGTGCCTGCGCTTAACTCATTCTTTTTATTCTGGAAATCAAAAAGCCTTGATACGCCTGCTGAAGTTTTTCTGGTGGTCTCTCGTCGCCGTATTCTGTGCGCTGTTGCTCGGCCTCAGCGGTGCCTTTCTTTATCTGAGCCCTAACCTGCCGTCTGTAGAAGCCTTGCGCAGCATCCAGCTGCAAATCCCGCTGCGCGTCTACAGCAGCGACGGCAAGTTGATTGCGGAGTTTGGCGAGATGCGCCGTACCCCGATCCGCTTTGCCGACATCCCGCCGAATTTCATCAACGCCTTGCTCTCGGCCGAAGATGACAATTTCGCCAACCACTACGGCGTCGACCCTGGCAGCCTGATGCGTGCAGCGTCGCAACTTGTCAAAAGTGGCCACATCCAGTCGGGTGGCAGCACCATCACCATGCAGGTGGCAAAGAACTATTTTCTGACGAGTGAGCGCAGTTTTTCGCGTAAAACCACCGAGATCCTTCTTGCACTGCAAATTGAGCGCCAACTGACCAAAGACGAAATTCTCGAGCTGTATGTCAACAAGATCTATCTGGGTAACAGGGCCTACGGCATTGAAGCAGCGGCGCAGGTTTATTACGGCAAATCGATCCGCGACGTAAGCCTTGCGCAGATGGCCATGATTGCCGGCCTGCCGAAAGCACCTTCGCGTTTCAATCCGCTGGCCAACCCGACACGCGCCAAAGAGCGTCGCGACTGGATCCTGGGGCGCATGTTCAAGCTGGGCAAGATCGACCAGAGCGCCTACCAGGCTGCGCTCAGCGAGCCACTCAACGCCAGCTACCACGTGCCGACGCCTGAAGTTAACGCACCTTATATTGCAGAAATGGCGCGGGCCGAAATGGTCGGCCGTTATGGCAGCGACGCCTATACAGAAGGCTTCCGTGTCACCACGACAGTCCCAAGCGACCTTCAGGAACACGCCAATACGGCGGTTCAGGAAGGCCTGATCGAATACGACCAGCGGCACGGCTATCGCGGCCCTGAAAGCCGCTTCCCGGGCATGACCCGCGAAGGCTGGGCGCAAGAGCTGACCAAGCAACGCACCATCAGCGGCCTTGAGCCTGCAATCGTCACCCAGGTCGACAAGACTGGCGTTCGCGTCCTGACCCGTAATGGTGAGAAGGAAGAAACTGTCGAGTGGGCGAGCATGAAATGGGCGCGCCCTTATCTGAACACCAACAGCCTGGGCGCAAATCCAAAGGGACCTGCTGATGTCGCGCATGTCGGCGATCTGGTTCGCCTGCAGCGTCAGGAAAATGGCTCTCTCAAGTTCAGCCAGATACCGGCGGCGCAAAGTGCACTGGTATCACTTGACCCACAAAATGGTGCAATTCGTGCGCTGGTCGGTGGTTTCGCCTTCGAGCAGAGCAACTACAACCGCGCCCTCCAAGCCAAGCGTCAACCGGGCTCGAGCTTCAAGCCATTCCTGTACAGCGCCGCGCTGGACAACGGCTACACCGCGTCAAGTCTGGTAAACGATGCGCCGATCGTGTTTGTTGACGAGTATCTGGACAAGGTCTGGCGTCCGAAGAACGACACCAATACCTTCCTTGGCCCGATCCGCCTGCGTGAAGCGCTGTACAAGTCGCGTAACCTTGTTTCGATTCGTCTGCTGCAACAACTGGGCATCGATACGTCAATCGACTACATCACGCGCTTTGGCTTCAACAAGAGTGATCTGCCGCGCAACCTGTCGCTGGCACTGGGCACAGCCACTCTGACACCGATGGAAATCGTCACCGGTTGGTCAGCGTTCGCCAACGGTGGCTACAAGATCAACTCATACCTGATCCAGAACATCGAGAGCCGCGATGGCGTGACCTTGTTTGAGGCCAACCCGCCAAGCGTTCCAGCGGTAGACCACCAGCCAGCGCCACATGCCAACACGGTAGCGGTGCCCAATGGACCTGCGCTGATCACCTCATCCAGTGAAGGCCCTGCACAGCCTGCAGCGCCGGTTGATCCTCAGGCACCCGCCGTTGCACCGCGCATTGTGGACAGCCGGACCACGTACATCCTCAACAGCATGCTGCAGGACGTGATCAAGCGTGGCACCGGCCGCCGAGCCTTGGCGATGAACCGTCCGGATATCGCAGGCAAGACCGGTACGACCAACGAATCCAAGGATGCGTGGTTCACCGGTTACAACGCCGATTACGTGACCACGGTCTGGACGGGCTTTGACCAACCAGAAAGCCTGGGCCGTCATGAATTTGGCGGTACCGTCGCTCTGCCGATCTGGATGAACTACATGAGCGCCGCGCTCAAGGACAAGCCGCCGCATCAGCAAGCCGAGCCGGATGGCATCCTGAGCCTGCGAGTTGATCCGATCAGCGGCCGTGCAGCAACTCCGAGCACGCCTAACGCGTTCTTCGAGCTGTTTAAAAGCGAAGATACGCCGCCAAGCGTCAACGAACTGGGCGGCCAGGCACCGGGCAGTCCGTTGCCTGCGGATGAGTCGGCGCCGATCGATTTGTTCTAGGCAAGCAGCTACAAGCTTCAAGCCGCGAGCTACAAGAAAAAGCAGTGGAGAAACGGAATGCTGCGTTGTTTTCGCTTGCAGCTTGTAGCTTGAAACTTCCCCATAAAAAAACCCGGCTAATGGCCGGGTTCTTTTATGGGTCTGCTAACAACGTTAGCCGTTAAAAACGTCATCAACGCTGGTCAGCGGGTAGTGCTTTGGATACGGCAGGGTTGCAACACCGCTTTCGATGGCTGCTTTGGCAACAGCATCAGCGATCAGGCCCAGCAGGCGGGTATCCATTGGTTTCGGGATGATGTACTCACGACCGAATTCCAGCTTGATGCCGCCGTAGGCGTCGCAGACTTCCTGAGGCACTGGCAGTTTGGCCAGTTCACGCAGGGCGTTGGCCGCTGCGATCTTCATTTCTTCGTTGATACGCTTGGCGCGAACGTCCAGAGCGCCGCGGAAGATGAACGGGAAGCCCAGTACGTTGTTGACCTGGTTCGGGTAGTCGGAACGACCTGTCGCCATGATCACGTCGCTGCGAGTAGCGTGAGCCAACTCCGGGGAGATTTCCGGATCAGGGTTCGAGCAGGCGAACACGATCGGATCCTTGGCCATCGACTTCAGACCTTCAGCGCTCAGCAGGTTCGGGCCAGACAGACCAACGAACACGTCTGCGCCATCCAGAGCGTCAGCCAGGGTGCGCTTTTCAGTCGCGTGAGCGAACACCGCTTTGTACTGGTTCAGATCGGTACGGCCGGAGTGGATAACGCCGGAACGGTCGATCATGAAGATGTTTTCGATCTTCGCGCCCATGCTCACCAGCAACTTCATGCAGGAGATGGCCGCTGCGCCAGCGCCCAGGCAGACGATTTTTGCGTCAGCCAGGTTCTTGCCGACGATTTCCAGGGCGTTGATCATACCGGCCGCCGTAACAATCGCGGTGCCGTGCTGGTCATCGTGGAAAACCGGGATGTCGCATTGTTCGATCAGCGCTTTCTCGATCTCAAAGCACTCAGGCGCCTTGATGTCTTCGAGGTTGATACCGCCGAAGGTGATGGAGATGCGTTTTACGGTATCGATGAAAGCCTGTGGGCTTTCCGAATCCACTTCGATATCGAATACATCGATACCGGCGAAACGCTTGAACAGAACGCCCTTGCCTTCCATCACTGGCTTGGATGCCAGTGGGCCCAAATCACCCAGGCCGAGGATCGCGGTGCCATCGGAAATAACTGCTACCAGGTTGCCTTTGCCGGTGTATTTGTAAGCCAGCTCAGGGTCACGGGCGATTTCACGCACAGGCTCGGCAACGCCAGGGCTGTAAGCCAGGGCCAGGTCGCGAGCAGTAGCGGTGGGCTTGGTGAGTTCTACGCTCAGTTTCCCCGGACGAGGATTGGCGTGATATTCAAGCGCGGCAGTTTTCAAATCAGACATGTGGGCATTCCGCTTTTTTTACTGTGGGAAGACGGACCGCCGAGGATACGCAAGATGCAAAGTCCTAACAAGACTGGCCAGTCACAACTGTCAATAGGCGAGGACTAAGACTTTCCGCTTAGAGCGGAGGAGTTGCATCAGGGGAACGAGTTTGTAGGAGCTGCCGAAGGCTGCGATCGCGGTGTGTCAGGATAAACGCTTCGCAGCCTTCGGCAGCTCCTACAGAAAATGCATTCCAATCCATTAGTTTGCGTGTTGTTTGATGGAAGCGTGCGCCTACAGATCGGTGTGTCAGAGGGTCGATGAATCAAGCATCGCCGGATGGGTAATCGGCATCATCCAGCGTGCCTGCCCATCCTTGAGGCCGCTCCGTCGAGATCGATCAACGACCCAGCCACGCGCTTCGATACTCTGGCCCTTCATGCGGCTCAGCTGTTTGGCGTCAAACTGGCTGACAAGGTCCGGTGCGATACGCAGAACCAGCGAACCCTGCAGCTCGATCCATATGCCGCCGCCATTACGCTGCACATCGACGATTTGCCCGGAGACCAGCGCAAAACCGCCCTTATCGATCTGACCCGCCGACTGCACCGGCGATTTACGCCACACACCGAGGCCAGCCTGACGGGCGCTACGCTCAGCCGCTTGCTGGCAATCTACCAGCGCTACGTTAGGCGACACCGCAACCAGATAACCCAGACCTTCGATCAGCAACTGCGCTTCGAGATTGGCACCGTCGCGACCATAGACATTGGCCAGCACGCGACCATAACGATCCTTGGCCTGTTGGCCGATCAGCAAACTGACGGTGCCATCGCTTTCAGCCACCAGCGTCTGCAAGCGGCTTTTAGCAGCCTCGGCAAACGGCTCGGCGGAACGACCGTTCTTCCCCGTCTCGGGAGTATTGAGGCCAACCATGCGTACGTTGCGCCCATCTTTAAGGCGCAGGGTATCGCCATCGACCACACGCTCGACCTGAGCAACCGGGAGCGAGGATGGCGCAAGGCAAAAAGCCTGGGCGGCAGGCAGCCAAATCGCAGCCACAAAAAAGGCGCCCACAAGGGACGCCTTTTTAAGCAGCCTGGAGAAACCCTTTGGATTTTCCAGATCGGCCAACCTTACTCTGCAGCAGCAGGAGCTTTGGTAGCACCGAACGCACCGAAGCGCGACTTGAACTTGTCAACACGGCCGCCAACGTCAAGAGTCTTCTGCTTGCCGGTGTAGAACGGGTGGCACTCGTTGCAAACGTCAAGGCTCAGAGGCTTGGCGAGAGTCGAACGGGTTTTGATGACATTGCCGCAGCTGCAAGTAGCGTCAATGGCTTCGTAAACTGGATGGATATCAGCTTTCATCGGTACTTCCTCGGGCTAGCGTGCCGCCATCCAACACTATTGTTGAATACCGCACGTAAATAGGCCGCGAATATTACCAGACAATCCAGATCACGCAAGCGGGGCTTTACGCCGGTCGTCTGCTAAGATCGCGCATCCGTCACATACCGTAACAGGGAAACCCCGCGTGCCCGACGCCATTCTGCGCCTTGCCCTGCCTTCGCCACTGCGGCGCCTGTTCGACTACCGAGCACCTGCGGGAGTGCTGCGCAGTGCCTTGCAGCCGGGCATGCGCCTGCGAGTCCCCTTCGGCCGTCGGGAAATGATCGGCATTCTGATCGAGATCGCCGATCACAGCGAAGTGCCCGCAGACAAACTCAAGCCCGCCATCGCCCTGCTCGATGAGCAAGCCCCCCTGCCGCCCGCGCTGTTCAAGCTGTGCCTGTGGACCTCTCAGTATTATCAGCACAGCCTCGGCGACACCTTGAGCTGGGCGCTGCCAGTCCTGCTGCGCCAGGGCGAACCGGCCGAATCGCGCCAGGAGCGCTTCTGGCAGGTTGCGCCGAATGCCAGCGTCGATGACCCGCGCATTGCCCGGGCACCCAAGCAACGCGAAGCACTGACCACCCTCGCCCAGCATCCACACGGTGTTGCGCATCAGTTGCTGAGCAAGCTGATGCTTAATAAAGAAAGCCTCAATTTGCTGCTGGCTAAAGAGTTGGTGCAGGTTGAAGTACGCAGCCATGCTCCTTCGGCGCGTCATGAACACTGGCTGGCCCAGCCGGAACTGCCCCTCAACACGGAACAACGCGCGGCCTGCGAGGCGATTCGCGCCGGGTTCGGCAGCTTTCATGCGTTCCTGCTGGCGGGCGTTACCGGCAGCGGCAAGACCGAAGTCTATTTACAGCTGATCCGCGAAACGCTGGAAGCCGGTAAACAGGCGCTGGTGTTGATCCCGGAAATCAACCTCGGGCCGCAAACCCTGGCGCGCTTCGAGCAGCGCTTCAACGCACGCATCGCCCTGCTGCATTCGGCAGTCAATGATCGTGACCGGCTGGATGCCTGGCTGGCAGCGCGGGATGGCGAGGCCGATATTATTATCGGTACTCGTTCGGCGCTGTTCACGCCGATGAAGAATCCCGGCCTGATCATCATCGACGAAGAGCACGACGGCTCCTATAAACAGCAGGAAGGCCTGCGCTATCACGCACGGGATCTGGCTTTAGTGCGTGCACGCCAGGAAAATATCCCCATTGTGCTCGGCTCGGCCACACCTTCGCTGGAAAGCCTGCACAACGCCTACACCGGCCGCTACGGCCTGTTGCGCCTCAATGAGCGTGCGGGCGGCGCGCAGCAACCGAAATTCATGCGGCTGGACGTTAAAAGCCGTCCACTGGACAGCGGTATCTCCGGACCGATGCAACAAGCCATCGGCCAGACTCTCGAAGCCGGTCAGCAAGTGTTGGTCTTCCTCAACCGACGCGGCTTTGCGCCGACGCTGCTGTGCCACGATTGCGGCTGGCTGTCGGGCTGCCCGCGATGTGATGCGCGAATGACCGTGCATCAGCGCTCCGGGGAATTGCGCTGCCACCACTGCGGCCACGTCGAACGCGTACCGCGCCAGTGCCCGTCCTGCGGCAAAGTGGATTTGCGCCCGGTTGGCGCAGGCACCGAGCGCGCTGAAGAGCGTCTGGCGATTCTGTTTCCGGATTACCCCGTATTGCGGGTTGATCGCGACAGCACCTCGCGCAAAGACGCGATGAATCAACTGTTCGCGACCATTCAGCGCGGCCAGCCGTGCATTCTGGTGGGCACACAGATGCTCGCCAAAGGGCACCACTTCCCGCGTGTGACACTGGTGTCGATTCTGGATGCCGATGGCGGCCTGTTTTCCGGAGACTTCCGTGCCAGCGAGCGCATGGCTCAGTTGATCGTTCAGGTTGCCGGGCGGGCCGGACGGGCTGAAGAGCCAGGCCGGGTGATCATCCAGACGCACCTGGCGGATCACCCACTGCTGATTCAGCTTACCGAACAAGGTTACTTCGCCTTCGCCGAGCAAGCCCTGAGCGAACGTCGCGCGGCTGGTTTGCCACCTTTTGCGCATCTGGCACTGTTACGGGCCGAAGCCCATAAACCGGGTCAGGCCGAAGGGTTTCTCGATGAGGCCTGCTCGGTTGCCGAGCAGCTGTTGAACGACATGAATCTGGGCGGCATTGAATTGCTCGGCCCGGTCCCGGCACCGATGGAGCGCCGCGCCGGTCGATATCGAGCACAATTGCTGCTGCAATCCAGCGCCCGAGCGCCACTGCACCGGCTGCTTGCTTCCTGGCTGCTGGCGCTGGAGCAAATGCCGAGCGGCAGGCAGGTCAGGTGGTCGCTGGATGTGGATCCGGTGGATTTGTATTAGCCAGCACCTGTAAGCGGATACCTGTAGGAGCCAACTTGTTGGCGAAGCGATAGGCCTGCGAGACAGGAAGACCGCTTCGCGAACAAGTTCACTCCTACAGGGGAAGCGGTGCGTCCTGGCTCCGTAGTGAACCTGTAGGAGCGCGCTTGCCCGCGATAGCAATTTAAGCTTCACCAGCTTGCTCGCTGTCAGTTTTTTGAAGGTCCTGCGGCCCTTATCGCGGGCAAGCGCGCTCCTACAATTACAACCGCACATCCAACGCGGTTGGCAAGGTGGCTCCGGCAACGGATAATGCCCAGTTTTTCCACCCGCGCATCCAGGCGCTGCCGCGCTTGCGGTCGAAAGAGAGCACCATGAAAGACACCATTCGCCAGCTGATCCAACAAGCCCTGAGCCAACTCGTCACCGAGGGCGTCTTGCCAGAAGGCCTGTCGCCAGCGATTCAGGTGGAGAATGCCAAGGACAAGACCCACGGCGACTTCGCCAGCAACATCGCCATGATGCTTGCCAAGCCAGCCGGCATGAAGCCCCGTGATCTGGCTGAAAAGCTGATCGCCGCGCTGCCAGCCGACGAGCAGATCAGCAAAGTGGAAATCGCCGGTCCAGGCTTCCTGAATTTCTTCCAGAACACCCAGGCCTTGGCCGCACGCCTTGATGCCGCCTTGGCCGACGCCCAACTGTCGGTGCGCAAGAACGGCCCTGCACAGCGCACCGTGGTCGACCTGTCGGCACCGAATCTGGCGAAAGAGATGCACGTTGGCCACTTGCGTTCGACCATCATTGGCGACGGCGTTGCCAGCGTTCTGGAATTTCTGGGCGACACCGTCATCCGCCAGAACCACGTGGGCGACTGGGGTACGCAATTCGGCATGCTGTTGGCTTACCTGCAAGAGCAGCCAGCCACCAGCGACGAGTTGTCGGACCTGGAAGACTTCTACCGCGCTGCGAAAAAGCGTTTTGACGAATCCGAAGAGTTCGCCGACCGCGCTCGCGGGCTGGTGGTAAAACTGCAGGCCGGTGACGCCGAATGCCTGAGCCTGTGGACCAAATTCAAAGACATCTCGCTGTCGCACTGCCAGAAAGTCTACGACCTGCTGAACGTCAAACTGACCCCGGCAGACGTGATGGGCGAGAGTGCTTACAACGATGATCTGGCCAACGTAGTTGCCGATCTGAAAGCAGCCGGCCTGCTGGTTGAGAGCAACGGCGCACAGTGCGTATTCCTTGAAGAATTCCGCACCGCAGACGACACCCCGCTGCCGGTCATCGTGCAGAAGGCCGGAGGCGGCTATCTGTATGCAACCACCGACCTGGCGGCTATGCGCTACCGCAGCAACGTACTCAAAGCTGATCGCGTGCTGTATTTCGTCGACCAGCGTCAGGCGTTGCACTTCCAGCAAGTCTTCGAAGTCGCGCGCCGCGCCGGTTTCGTTCACGAAGGCATGCAACTGGAACACATGGGCTTCGGCACCATGAACGGCGCCGATGGCCGTCCGTTCAAGACCCGCGACGGTGGCACAGTCAAACTCATCGACCTGCTCGAAGAGGCCAAGGAGCGCGCCTACACCCTGGTGAAGGAAAAGAACCCGGAGTTGCCTGAAGACGAACTGCGCACCATCGCCCAGGCGGTGGGTATCAGTGCAGTGAAGTACGCCGACCTGTCCAAGCATCGGGCCAGCGACTACAGCTTCAATTTCGATCAGATGCTCAGCTTCGAAGGCAATACCGCGCCTTATCTGCTCTATGCGTATACACGGGTTGCGGGTGTGTTCCGTAAACTCGGTACGCCGTTTGATGCCAGCAAGGGCCAGATCGTCCTTGAGGCACCACAGGAGCAGGAGCTGGCTGCACGTCTGGCGCAGTTTGGGGAAATCCTCAACAACGTCGCTGAAAAGGGCACGCCTCACGTTCTGTGCGCTTACCTCTACGACCTCGCGGGATTGTTCTCCAGCTTCTACGAGAACTGCCCTATCCTGGCTGCCGATAATGCCGAACAACAGCAGAGCCGTTTGCGCCTCGCTGCATTGACTGGCCGCACCCTCAAGCAAGGCCTGCAACTGCTGGGTCTGGAAACACTGGAGCGTATGTAAGTTGGCTGCCGCGAAAAAGAAACCTGCTCCCAAGCGCGGCGCCAGCCGTTACCAGGCACCCGCGAAGAAGCCGATTCCTGGATGGCTGTGGTTGGCGATCGGCCTCAGCGTCGGTGCATTCGTCGTCTTCCTGATGAAGCTCGAACCCGGTGGCGATGACATCAAGCGGGTCCGGGCGGATGCCAAGGCAGCAAAAATCGCCGAAGCGAACAAGACGCCGCCGAGCCCGACAGCACCGGTGAAGCCCAAGTACGACTTCTACACGCTGCTGCCGGAATCGGAAGTCATCGTGCCTAACGAGGCCGTGCCTGAGAAAACTCCGCCACCTGTGGTTGCGCCGGTCACGCCTGAACAGGCAGCGAAGATTGATACCGCACGCGCACAAGCGGCACTTAGCGGCCTGACGCCGCCACCGGCCCCGCCCGTGGTGAAACCGGCTGCAGTGACGCAGTTCTTCCTGCAAGCGGGCTCGTTCCGCAAGAAAGAGGACGCCGACAAGGTGCGCGCGCAGATCATCCTGCTCGGCCAGACCGCCGCCGTGGAATCCGGGACCGTCAAAGAGGAAACCTGGTACCGCGTACTGGTTGGCCCGTTCAGCAACCGTGAGCAACTGACCGTTGCCCAGAAGCAACTGGCGACCGGTGGTTTTAGTAACTTGTTGTTGCAGCAGCGCAGCAAGTAGCAGCCAAACGCAGATCCCCGTGGGATCTGATTCATTCGGGAATGGCCGTTACGTCTTGCATCATAGGTGCCTGACAAAACGCCTTCGCGAATGAATTCGCTCCCACGGTCACTGCCGAAATGCTTGTTCTGTAGGAGCACCCCGTCGTCCAGACCCCGCGATGCCGCGCAGCAAACACGGACCCTGTAGGAGTGAGCTTGCTCGCGATCCGATTTCATGGCCGACGAATTTATCGCATGAACTGACGCCATCGCGAGCAAACTCACTCCTACCGTTGTCATGCTCGCCCTTCACCACCACTCATCCCCCGTGGTTGAAATCCCCTTCCACACCCCCATATGAGTTTTCACCAGGGCATTTTCGCCCCGCTGTGTGGAGACTCTCCCTTGACCACCATCGTTTCAGTTCGCCGCCACGGCAAAGTCGTCATGGCTGGCGACGGCCAGGTTTCTCTGGGCAACACCGTCATGAAAGGCAACGCCAAGAAAGTGCGTCGTCTGTATCACGGCGAAGTGATTGCCGGTTTCGCTGGCGCTACGGCCGACGCGTTCACTCTTTTCGAACGCTTTGAAGGGCAACTTGAAAAGCACCAAGGTCATCTGGTGCGTGCCGCCGTTGAACTCGCCAAAGACTGGCGGACCGACCGCTCCCTGAGCCGTCTGGAGGCCATGCTGGCCGTCGCCAACAAAGACGCTTCATTGATCATCACCGGCAACGGCGACGTTGTTGAACCCGAAGATGGCCTGATTGCCATGGGTTCTGGCGGTGCTTTCGCACAGGCCGCTGCCCGCGCCCTGCTGCAAAAGACCGACCTGTCGGCGCGTGAAATTGCCGAAACCGCATTGCATATCGCTGGCGATATCTGCGTGTTCACCAACCACAACATCACCATTGAGGAGCAGGACCTCGCTGAGTAAGCCTTGATATGGCCGCTGCAATCAGCGGCCATATCGACCTTGAATCAGCTGGAGGACCGCCAAATACCATGTCAATGACTCCCCGTGAAATTGTCCACGAACTGAACCGCCATATTATCGGCCAGGACGATGCCAAGCGCGCCGTCGCCATCGCCCTGCGTAACCGCTGGCGCCGGATGCAGTTGCCGGAAGAACTGCGCGTTGAAGTAACGCCCAAGAACATCCTGATGATCGGCCCGACTGGTGTCGGTAAAACCGAGATCGCGCGTCGTCTGGCCAAGCTGGCCAACGCGCCGTTCATCAAGGTCGAAGCGACCAAATTCACCGAAGTCGGTTATGTCGGCCGCGACGTTGAATCGATCATTCGTGATCTGGCCGACGCGGCGATCAAGCTGCTGCGCGAACAGGAAATCATCAAGGTTCGTCACCGCGCCGAAGACGCCGCTGAAGACCGTATCCTCGACGCCCTGCTGCCTCCAGCCCGCACAGGTTTTCAGGAAGAAGCCGCGCCGAGCAACGATTCCAATACCCGTCAGTTGTTCCGCAAGCGCCTGCGTGAAGGTCAGCTGGACGACAAGGAAATCGAGATCGAAATAAACGAAGCCGTTGGCGTCGACATTTCCGCGCCACCAGGCATGGAAGAAATGACCAACCAGCTGCAAAGCCTGTTTGCCAACATGGGCAAGGGCAAGAAGAAGAGCCGCAAGCTCAAGGTCAAAGAAGCGTTCAAGCTGGTGCGCGAAGAAGAAGCGGGTCGCCTCGTTAACGAGGAAGAACTCAAGGCCAAGGCGCTGGAAGCCGTCGAACAGCACGGAATCGTGTTCATCGACGAAATCGACAAGGTCGCCAAGCGCGGCAATGTGGGCGGTGCCGATGTATCCCGCGAAGGCGTACAGCGCGACCTGCTGCCGCTGATCGAAGGCTGCACGGTCAACACCAAGCTGGGCATGGTCAAAACCGACCACATCCTGTTCATCGCATCCGGCGCTTTCCACTTGAGCAAGCCGAGCGATCTGGTGCCTGAGCTGCAAGGCCGTCTGCCGATCCGTGTTGAACTCAAGGCGCTGTCGCCACAGGATTTCGAACGTATTCTCAGCGAGCCACATGCGTCCCTGACCGAGCAATACTGCGCGCTGCTGAAAACCGAAGGCTTGAACATCGCGTTCGAAGCCGACGGCATCAAGCGTCTCGCCGAGATTGCCTGGCAGGTCAACGAGAAGACCGAGAACATCGGTGCCCGTCGCTTGCACACGCTGCTTGAGCGTCTGCTTGAGGAAGTCTCGTTCAGCGCCGGTGATCTGGCGACGGATCCGGATGCAGCGCCGATCCGCATCGATGCAGAATACGTGAACAGTCATCTTGGCGAACTGGCCAAGGATGAGGATCTGTCGCGGTATATCCTTTAACGCCGGACGCTCCCCCGTGCAGACAGTGTGAAAACTACTACGCTCGGCAATACTGCGTTAAAAACAGGCGAAAAATGCTCATTTAGAACACCTAGACTCCGCTTTTTCGCCTGTTTTTGCCTTGTCTTGCCGTCGCTCGCTACGTTTTCACACAGTCTGCGTGGGAGCGAATTCATTCGCGAAAGGGCCATCACATCTTGCATCATCATTGCCTGACACGACGCCTTCGCGAATGAATTCGCTCCCACGGTAATACGTTCGAACGTAACGGCCTTTACATGACCCGAATCCCCACCGCCATCCAGCTCCACAAAGCCTCGAAAACCCTGACACTCAAGTACGGGCCGGACGAGGAATACCACCTGCCTGCAGAATTCCTGCGGGTGCATTCGCCGTCTGCCGAAGTTCAGGGCCACGGCAAGCCGATCCTGCAATTTGGCAAACTCGGGGTTGGCCTGACCAAGGTCGAACCCGCCGGACAATACGCACTGAAATTGACCTTCGACGACGGTCATGACAGCGGATTGTTTACTTGGGAATACCTCTACGAACTGGCGCAACGCCAGGAAGACCTGTGGAATGACTATTTGCTTGAGCTGAAAAACGCAGGCAAATCCCGCGACCCTTCCGAGCAAGTCATCCGGCTCATGCTCTAACCCTCGGCGCAGAGCCGCCCGGCGTTTTAGGACGCGCTTTCTAATTCCTTTTGTTTGAATGTGCCGCGCAGCGGCCAATGACGGGTGCTGCTTGCGATTTTTCGCAATCTCGCGTAACCAATGGTTCTGGCAAGTTCCCTGCATCTTCGAATGCAGCGAAAGGGTGAGCGGTAAAGCCGTCGTATAAAGCGCAGCGCTTGTTACGAATGAATGCGGCCCCAAGGGAAATTGAGTTCAGCCATCATGGTTCACCCGAGCAGTAGTACCGGCATTTGCCTGTGTCACTGATTCACAGGGAAGCGGTACTCACATCAGGACAATGGAGCGTCGTGAATGAGTAGCAGAAACAACGATGACCTGCAGCAACAAGCCTCGGAACACACACTGGGTTTGAACCCGGTCGTTGGTCTGCGGCGCAAGGACTTGCTGACCACTGCCCGCATGGTCCTGCGTCAGGCTCTGAAACAACCCTTTCACAGTGCAAAGCACGTCGCCAGTCTGGGCGTTGAACTCAAAAACGTGCTGCTGGGCAAGTCAGCGCTCCAGCCAGCCCCGGAAGACCGACGCTTCAACGATCCGGCCTGGAGCCAGAATCCGGTTTATCGTCGTTATCTGCAGTCCTACCTGGCGTGGCGCAAGGAGCTGCATGACTGGATCGGCGACAGCAATCTCTCTCCTCAGGAAATCAGTCGCGGGCACTTCGTCATCAATCTGATGACCGAAGCCATGTCGCCCACCAACACCGCCGCCAATCCGGCCGCGATCAAGCGCTTCTTCGAAACCGGCGGCAAAAGTATTCTTGATGGCCTGTCACATCTCGCCAAGGATCTGGTGCATAACGGCGGCATGCCCAGCCAGGTCAACATGGACGCTTTCGAAGTCGGCAAGAGTCTGGGCACCAGCGAAGGCTCGGTGGTGTTTCGCAACGACGTGCTGGAGCTGATTCAGTACAAGCCCATCACCGAGCAAGTGCATGAACGGCCGCTGTTGGTGGTGCCGCCCCAAATCAACAAATTCTACGTATTCGACCTGAGCCCGGAAAAGAGTCTGGCCCGCTTCTGCCTGCGCAGTAACGTGCAGACGTTCATTATCAGCTGGCGTAATCCGACCAAGGCGCAGCGTGAATGGGGCCTGTCGACGTACATCGACGCGCTCAAGGAAGCTGTCGACGTAGTCACCGCCATCACCGGCAGCAAAGACATCAACATGCTCGGCGCTTGCTCCGGCGGCATTACCTGCACAGCCCTGCTGGGACATTACGCGGCGCTGGGCGATCAGAAGGTCAATGCTCTGACCTTGCTGGTCAGCGTGCTCGATACCACCCTGGACACCGACGTCGCGCTGTTTGTCGATGAGCAGACCCTGGAATCGGCCAAGCGCCACTCCTATCAGGCTGGCGTGCTGGAAGGCAGCGATATGGCGAAAGTATTCGCCTGGATGCGCCCCAATGACCTGATCTGGAATTACTGGGTCAACAACTACCTGCTGGGTAACGAGCCTCCGGTGTTCGACATCCTGTTCTGGAACAACGACACCACTCGCCTGCCCGCCGCCTTTCACGGCGACCTGATCGAGATGTTCAAGAACAACCCACTGATCCGCCCCAATGCGCTTGAAGTGTGCGGTACGCCTATCGATCTCAAACAGGTCACCAGCGATGTGTTTTGCCTGGCCGGGACCAACGATCACATCACGCCGTGGGGCTCCTGTTACAAATCCGCACGACTGTTCGGCGGAAAGACTGAATTTGTTCTGTCCAGCAGCGGCCATATCCAAAGCATTCTCAACCCGCCCGGTAACCCCAAGGCACGCTACATGACCAACAGCGAAATGCCGGTTGATCCAAAGGCCTGGCAGGAAAACGGCACCAAGCACACCGATTCCTGGTGGCTGCACTGGCAGAGCTGGCTAAGCGAGCGCTCTGGAAAGATGAAGAAGTCTCCCACTAGCCTGGGCAACAAGACCTTTGCGCCCGCAGAAGCATCTCCGGGGACCTATGTGCATGAACGCTAAGGGCTGATGCGACGGGTGGAATCAGGAATGGCTAGCGATGGCCGTTACAAAGGAAGGAGCTATTTCGCGGCAGACAGAAAACCTGTAGGAGCTGCCGAAGGCTGCGAAGCATTTTCAGTCCCTTTCGCAGCCTTCGGCAGCTCCTACAGTAATCACTGACATTCCACATCGGCGCCCGGCCTCGGGCGATCTGGCCAAAGCGCAGGACGGCTTTTCCAGCGGTTTAACCCACAGGGCTTCGCGCATGCCGCAACCGTTTATTTTTCGCACTATCGATCTGGATGGCCACAGCATCCGAACCGCTGTACGCCCAGGCAAAAGTCACCTGACTCCGCTGCTGATTTTCAATGGTATTGGCGCCAACCTGGAGTTGGTGTTCCCGTTCGTTGATGCGCTGGACCCGGACCTGGAAGTCATCGCTTTTGATGTGCCCGGCGTCGGTGGCTCCTCGACGCCCAGTCGCCCGTACCGCTTTCCCGGTCTGGCAAAACTGGCGGCGCGCATGCTCGATTATCTGGACTATGGCCAGGTCAACGCTATCGGCGTTTCATGGGGCGGCGCGCTGGCTCAACAGTTCGCCCACGACTACCCCGAGCGCTGCAAAAAACTGGTACTGGCGGCGACATCAGCCGGTGCAGTGATGGTGCCTGGCAAACCCCGAGTGCTCTGGTTGATGGCCAGCCCGCGGCGTTATATCCAGCCTTCCCATGTGATCCGCATTGCACCGGAAATTTACGGCGGCGCATTTCGGCGTGATCCTTATCTGGCCGCCAACCATGCGGCAAAGGTCCGTTCGTCCGGCAAGCTGGGCTATTACTGGCAACTGTTTGCGGGCATGGGCTGGACCAGCATTCACTGGCTGCACAAGATCCATCAGCCTACATTGGTACTGGCCGGCGACGACGATCCGCTGATCCCGCTGATAAATATGCGCCTGCTGGCTTGGCGGATCCCCAATGCCCAGCTACACATAATCGATGACGGTCATTTGTTCTTGATCACCCGTGCCGAAGCAGTCGCGCCAATCATCATGAAATTCCTCCAGCAGGAGCGTCAGCGAGCCGTGATGCATCCGCATCCGACACCCAGCGCACGCTGATCATCACAGACAGAAAAGGATTCCCCGCACCGCAAATAAAGCGTCACTGACTGCGCCGGTTGAATGGAAGTTGTTCGGCGCAAAACGACGCATGCCCCGAGGAGCATGCGTCCGCAAAGATGTATCGGCACGACGAAGGAGTGTTGCCCCCATGCGAGAACGATCAGCCAAAAGCGCCGAGATCACACCGGCGACTTACATCAATGCACAAAGTGCGATCACTGGCCTGCGTGGCCAGGATTTGTTTTCAACATTACGCAAGGTTGCCGCCCAAGGTCTGCAGCATCCATTGCGTAGCGCCCGCCACGCATTGGCCCTCGGCAAGCAAGTCAGCCGTGTCGTGCTGCTGGGGGAAACGCCCTATCAGTTGCCCGCCCGAGATACCCGTTTCACAGACCCTACATGGACGTTGAATCCGCTGTACCGTCGCGGCTTGCAAACGTATCTGGCGTGGCAGCATCAGGTTAAACACTGGATAGATGACACCGACCTGTCCAAGGATGATCGCGACCGGGCGCACTTCATTTTCTCGCTGCTCAACGATGCCCTTTCTCCGTCCAACACCTTGCTCAACCCCATGGCCGTCAAAGAGCTGTTCAACAGCGGCGGCAACAGCGTGGTCAAGGGCATTGGCCACATGTTCGATGATCTGTTGCACAACAACGGCCTGCCCCGACAAACCACCAAAGACGCCTTCGAAGTGGGTCGCACAGTGGCGGCCACCCAAGGCTCGGTGGTATTTCGCAACGAGCTGCTGGAGCTGATCCAGTACAAGCCGATGAGCGAAAAACAGTACGCAAGGCCGTTATTGATCGTGCCGCCGCAAATCAACAAGTTCTATATTTTTGACCTGAGCCCGGCCAACAGCTTCGTCCAGTACTGTCTGAAGAACGGCTTGCAGACCTTCATGATCAGTTGGCGACATCCCGATGTCCGGCACCGTGAATGGGGCTTGTCCACCTACGTTCAGGCCACCGAAGAAGCGATGGCGGCATGCCGGTCCATCACTGGCGCCAAGGACGTGAATCTGGTCGGTGCCTGTGCAGGTGGGCTGACCATCGCCGCGCTGCAAGGGCACTTGCAGGCGAAGCGACAACTGCGCAAAGTCGCCAGCGCGACTTACATGGTCAGCCTGCTGGACAGCCAGATTGATAGCGCCGCGACATTGTTCATCGACGAAACGACGCTTGAGGCCGCGAAGCGTCGCTCGTATCAGCAAGGCGTGCTGGACGGTCGGGACATGGCGAAAATCTTCGCCTGGATGCGCCCGAATGATTTGATCTGGAGTTACTGGATCAACAATTACCTGCTGGGCAAGGCCCCGCCCGCTTTCGACATTCTGTACTGGAACAACGACAGCACCCGCCTGCCCGCCGCATTGCACGGCGATCTGCTGGACTTCTTCAAACACAACCCGCTGACTCACCCTGGCGGACTGGAAGTCTGTGGCACCCCCATTGATCTGCAGAAGGTGACCGTGGACAGCTTCAACGTCGCAGGCATCAACGATCACATTACGCCATGGGACGCGGTCTATCGCTCGACACTGCTGCTGGGCGGCGACCGGCGCTTTCTGCTGTCCAACAGTGGTCACGTGCAGAGCATTCTCAACCCGCCGGGTACCCCTAAAGCCAACTATGTCGAGAACAGCAAACTCAGCAGCGATCCACGGGCATGGTATTACGACGCGCAGAAACATGAGGGTAGCTGGTGGCCTGCCTGGCTGGAATGGATACAAGCCCGGTCCGGCACCCAGCGCGAAACCCAGATGGCGCTGGGTAACGCAATGCATCCGGCGATGGAAGCAGCGCCGGGGACTTATGTGCATGTTCGGTAGGGTCGCGAAATTCAAAACCTCCTTGTGGGAGCGAATTCATTCGCGAATGCGGCCTTATCGACGACGAATATGTATCGAATGTACTAGCCCCTTCGCGAATAAATTCGCTCCCACAGATTTATAACCTGCTTAATCCGCCCCCTGACAAGAAGACCGGATGAAAACCCGCGACCGAATCCTTGAATGTGCCCTGACGTTATTCAATCAACAGGGCGAGCCCAATGTCTCCACGCTGGAAATTGCCAACGAACTGGGCATCAGTCCCGGCAATCTTTACTACCACTTCCACGGCAAAGAGCCCTTGGTGCTCGGCCTGTTCGAGCGTTTCCAGGCAGAGCTTTCGCCCCTGCTGAACCCGCCCGAAGACGCGCAACTGGCCGCCGAAGATTACTGGCTGTTCCTGCACTTGATCGTCGAGCGACTGGCCGACTACCGCTTCCTGTTTCAGGATCTGTCCAACCTGGCGGGTCGATTGCCCAAACTGGCTCGCGGTATTCGCAGCCTGCTCAATAGCCTCAAACGCACGCTGGCGTCGTTACTGGCACGCCTGAAAGCTGAAGGCCAGGTGGTCAGCGATACCCAGGCTTTGGGGCAACTGGTGGAGCAAATCACCATGACCCTACTGTTCTCGCTGGATTACCAACGGATTCTGGGTCGCGAAGCTGAAGTACGGGTGGTGGTCTACCAGATCATGATGCTCGTCGCACCACACCTGACGCCGGGTTCACGGCATGCGGCGCAGCAATTGGCGATGCATTATCTGGAGGAGTGATTTCTCGCAGTACTGACAGTTCTTCAGGCAGCGGCTCTGCCTCTGACACTCTGCGTTGGCGCAGCAAACACATATCCCTGTGGGAGCCGGGCTTGCCCGCGATAGGGTCAACTTTATTTACAGGCATGCACCGAGTTATCGTTCATCGCGGGCAAGCCCAGCTCCCACAGGGATTGCATTTGAGTCCCAATAAAAAAGCCCGACCTGCTTTCGCAGGTCGGGCTTTTCGCTTTACAGCCCTTGAATCAGGACTGACTTGCGGGTGTCGACGGTGCAGCCGATGCCGGTGCGGCGGCGGTATTGGTCGCAGCGGGTGCAGGTGTTGCTGCTGGTGTGGCAGCGGGTTTCGGAGCTGGCTTGGCGGCTGCCTTCGGTGCCGCTTTCGGCGCAGCAGGTTTCTTGGCTGCAGTCGGTTTCTTCGCCGCAGCCGGTTTGCTGGCCGCTACAGACTTGGCCTTGGTCGCGGTTTTAGTCGCAGCCTTGTTAGCGGCGGCAACGGGTTTGGCCGCTGCTGCTTTCACTGCCGGTTTGGCTGCAGCGGTTTTCGCGGCAACCTTGTCGGCGGCTTTGGCAACCGGTTTCGCAGCGGCTTTCACCAGTGGCTTGGCCGTAGTTTTAGGTGCCGGTTTGGACGCCGCGGCCTTGGAAGTCGAAGCTCTGGAAGCCGGCGCTTTTGAAACAGGAGTCACTGAAGCACCTGTCAGCTTCTCGATCTGTTTTGTCAGCAGATCGACCTTGCTGTGCAGAGCCTTCACTTCGTTACGGCTAGGTACGCCCAAACGCGAAATGGCGCTGTTCAGACGCTTGTCGAAAGCCCCTTCCAGCTCACTCCACTTGCCCATCGCGAGGTCTTTGACATCACCTACACGAGACTTCGCAGCCTTGGCAGAATCCTTGGCGGAATCGACTTGTTTCTCGACCTCAACCTTGGTCTGCTTCTCGGCTTTTTCGCCGTCCTTGACCAGCGTTTCAAAAAGCTTACTGCCGTCATTGCTGATCTTGGAGTAAGCGCCTAAACCAGCCAGCCAGATTTGGCGGGAGTATTTCTCCACCTCGCCAATCCAGGAGCTGCCTTCTTTCTCGATTTTTTTCTTGCCAGCCATCCTGCTCTCCTTATTGTTTACGCGCGACACGTTCAAGCAATGCCGTCAGCTCATCGAGCTTAGCAGACAGTGTCTCCACGTCATGTTTAGACGGTATACCGATGCGATTCAAGGCGCTGGCGACCCGCCGATCGAAAGCGCTTTCGATTTTATCGAGTTGCACCTCGACCCGACCCTTCACTGAAGTCAGCTCATCTTTAGCCGAATCGATCTCGCTATTAGCGGCATCGACCTTTTCGTCGATCACTTTTTTGGCTTTCTTTTCGGTCTGCTCACCCGCTTTGACCAGCTCCTTGAAGTACTCAGCGCCTTCCTGACCGGCCCACGAATAAGCGCCCAGCCCGGCCAGCCAGACCTTGCGGGCATACAGGCGAACGTCGGAGACCGAACTGTTTTCTTCGTCTTTGATTTTTTTCTTCAACGTAACTTTGGCCATGGTGCACCTCACGCTCGAATGTTTGAGGATCACCCCCAGGGACAACGGGGCATGGACACGAAAGTAGTCGGAAAAATTAGAAAGCTCACCCTAGGTTTGGGTGATGTTGAAGGGATGTAGGAAATGGGGGTAGGAATTGGGTGAGTTTGCCCCTGTGCAGACTGTGTGGGAGCGAATTCATTCGCGAAGAAGCCAGTACATCCAATACATCTTCATCGAATGAAATACTGCTTTCGCGAATGAATTCGCTCCCACGGGATCTGCGGGTTTTGTTTAATAGGTGGTATGACTCAAGCAACCAGCGCTTTATCCAGCTGCCGCTCGACCTCTGCCTGAATCTGTCCGCTCATGGCCGACAGGAAAAAATTAAGCTCCAGGTTAACCCGCACAAAATCCTCTCCGACATCGACCGAGCCTTTGGCGCCCTTGCCTTCAAGCTTGACGACGTCGCCGCTCCACTCGTGCTCGATGCCGTATTTGTCGGCCAGCTTCTCGACCAGCAGCTCAGCCTTCTCGCGAGCCTTTTCCTTGCCCAGCGAATGCGGGCGTTCAACAGTAATCTTGGCCATTCGATGGCTCCTTCAGCGCAAGGTCAATCGTGGGGCAACTATACCAGCCGACCCGGATGAAGAAACTGTTGGCGATGAGCCTTGTCAAGACAAAGCCAGCCACGACGATTAGAATGGCAACACTTTATTCCGGTGAACGCGATATGAATGATCCGCGCAAAGGCAGCGATGCCGAACCTACTACTCACTTCGGCTACAAAAATGTGCCGGAAAGCCAGAAGGCAGAGAAAGTTGCGGAGGTGTTTCACTCCGTCGCAGCCAAGTACGACCTGATGAACGACCTGCTGTCCGGTGGCATGCATCGCCTCTGGAAGCGCTTCGCTATTGAACTTTCCGGCGTTCGTACCGGTAACCGCGTGCTGGACATTGCGGGCGGTACAGGCGACCTGACCAAAAAGTTTTCTCACTTGGTCGGCCCGACTGGCGAAGTGGTGCTGGCTGACATCAACGCCTCCATGCTCAAGGTCGGTCGTGACCGTCTGCTGGACCTGGGCGTGGCAAGCAACGTCAAATTTGTTCAGGCCGACGCAGAAAAGCTGCCGTTCCCTGACAACCATTTCGACTGCGTGACCATCGCCTTCGGCCTGCGCAACGTGACCCACAAGGAAGATGCGCTGCGCTCGATGCTGCGCGTACTCAAGCCGGGTGGCCGTCTGTTGGTGCTGGAGTTCTCCAAGCCGACCAACAAGCTGATGTCCAAGGCCTATGACGCTTACTCGTTCGCGTTCATGCCGCTAATGGGCAAACTGGTCACCAATGACTCGGAAAGCTACCGCTATCTGGCCGAATCGATCCGCATGCACCCGAATCAGGAAACCCTGAAGTCGATGATGGTCGAAGCCGGTTTTGACCGCGTGACTTACCACAACATGACCGCAGGCGTCGTGGCACTGCATCGCGGCATCAAACCCTGATGTTGCTCAGCGGCTTGCTCGCCAGCGTCGAGCACGGCATCAACCGCGTGTTGCGTCTGGACAGCACCGCCTTGCCACGTCTTGAGCGCCTGTCGGGCAAGGTGATTGCGGTGGATTGCCGCAATCCTTCGCTACAGCTGTTCATTCTGCCCAGCGACGAAGGCCTGCTGCTGGCCTCGCACTGGGAAGTTGAAGCGGATTGCACCCTGCGCGCCCCGGCCGCCAGCCTGATGCGTCTGGCGGTGAGCAAGGACAAGAGCGCCGTGCTGCATGGCCCCGATGTCGAGCTGGATGGGGACAGTGGCGTATTACTGGAACTGGTCGGGATCCTTCAGGACCTCGAGCTGGACTGGGAATACGAGCTGTCCCGCTGGCTTGGTCCGGTGGCAACCACCTTACTGGGTGATCATTTGCGCAGCCGCGCGCGCTGGAGCAAAGACAGCTTCGCCAACCTCAGCCAGAGCCTTGCCGACTACCTGAACGAGGAGTCGCGCACCCTGGTGGGTAAACACGAAGCCGAAGCACGCTTTGCCGAACTCGACCGGATCAAACTTGATCTGGAACGCCTTGAGGCGCGCTTTGAGCGCCTCGCCCAACCCTCTGACTCCAGCGATAACGCATGAAGCTGCTTGCCGTCCGCCGTTTGTTTCGTATCCAGCGTGTCGTGATCCGCTACCGTCTCGATGACCTGCTGTTCGCCCTGCCGCTGCCGTGGTGGATGAAGGCCACGCGCTTTGTCATGCCGTGGCGTTTGCTGCCGCGCAACAACGCCGAGCTGCCCCGCGGTGCGCGTCTGCGTCTGGCGCTACAGGACCTTGGGCCGATCTTCATCAAGTTCGGCCAAATCCTGTCTACCCGCCGCGATCTGCTGCCAGAGGACATCGCTGACGAGTTGATGCTGTTGCAGGACCGCGTTCCGCCGTTCGATCCGCAAGTCGCGATCAAGCTCATCGAAGAACAACTGGGCGCGAAGATCAGCGAGGTGTTCAGTCGCTTCGACGTCACGCCACTGGCTTCGGCTTCGGTGGCGCAGGTCCACGCCGCGCAACTGAAAAGTGGCGAAGAAGTCGTGGTCAAGGTTGTGCGTCCGGGCCTCAAGCCGATCATCGGCCAGGACCTGGCATGGCTGTTCATACTGGCGCGCACAGCTGAGCGGATGTCCGCCGATGCCCGCCTGTTGCACCCGGTGGACGTGGTCGCCGACTACGAGAAAACCATTTACGACGAACTGGACCTGCTGCGTGAAGCGGCCAACTCCAGTCAGTTGCGTCGCAACTTCGAAGGCTCGGACCTGCTCTACGTGCCCCAGGTTTACTGGGACTGGTGCCGTCCGAAGGTGCTGGTCATGGAGCGCATCTACGGGATTCAGGTCAACGATCTGGCAACCCTGGCGGATCAACGCACCGACATGAAGTTGCTGGCCGAACGCGGTGTTGAGATTTTCTTCACGCAGGTATTCCGCGACAGCTTTTTCCACGCCGATATGCACCCCGGCAATATTTTCGTCAGCACGGTCAACCCGTGGAGCCCGCAATACATCGCTATCGACTGCGGGATCGTCGGCAGCCTGACTCCGGAAGATCAGGATTATCTGGCCCGTAACCTGTTTGCCTTCTTTAAACGTGATTATCGTCGCGTTGCGCAATTGCACATTGATTCGGGCTGGGTGCCTGCGGAAACCAAACTCAACGAGTTTGAAGCCGCGATTCGGACTGTATGCGAGCCGATTTTCGAGAAGCCGCTCAAGGATATTTCCTTCGGTCAGGTACTGATGCGCCTGTTCCAGACCGCACGACGCTTCAACATGGAAGTCCAGCCGCAGCTCGTTCTGCTGCAGAAGACCCTGTTGAACATCGAAGGGCTGGGCCGTCAGTTGTATCCCGACCTGGATCTGTGGAGCACCGCGCAGCCGTTTCTGGAACGCTGGATGCGGGATCGCGTCAGCCCGAAAACACTGTTTGGCAACCTGCAGTCCCAGGTCGAGCAGATTCCGCATCTGGCCAACATGACCCGGGACCTGTTGGAGCGCATGTCGCAACCTCACCGGACTGATCCGCCGCCACCGTGGCGTGAACGCGGTGACGGTTGGGCATTGCGCCTGCTGGGTTCGGCGCTGCTGGCCGGAGGTGCGGTCATGGCCTCGACGCTGGTCGCGGAAGGTACGGCGCTGGTCGCACCACTCGCCTGGCCTGCATGGATCATGCTGGTGGCTGGCCTGTATCTGGTCATCCGCCGATAGCCAGCGGCGCTGCCCGCTGGCACACTGTTGAATCCGCCGAGGCCTGAAGCCCGGCTGCCGGAGTAGATATGAAAGACTGGCTGGACGAAATCAAGTGGGACAGCGACGGTCTGGTGCCTGCCATTGCTCAGGATCACAAGACCGGACGTGTTCTGATGATGGCGTGGATGAACCGCGAGGCCCTGAGCCTCACCGCCGCAGAGAATCGTGCAATCTATTGGTCGCGTTCGCGTGGCAAACTCTGGCGCAAAGGCGAAGAATCGGGCCATGTGCAGAAGCTTCATGAACTGCGTCTGGACTGCGACGCCGATGTGATCATCCTGATGGTCGAGCAGATTGGCGGCATCGCTTGCCATACCGGGCGCGAAAGCTGCTTCTATCGCGTCTACGAAGACGCCGCCTGGAAGACCGTCGAACCGGTCTTGAAAGATCCTGAAGCTATTTATCACGCAGGACACTGAAACATGACTGATACCTTGACCCGCCTGGCCGAAGTGCTGGAGTCGCGCAAAGGTGCCGCTGCCGACAGTTCCTATGTCGCCAGCCTGTATCACAAGGGATTGAACAAGATTCTGGAGAAGGTCGGCGAAGAGTCGGTCGAAACCATCATTGCCGCCAAGGATGCCGCTGTCAGCGGCGATTGCAGCGATGTCATCTACGAAACCGCTGACCTGTGGTTTCACAGCATGGTGATGCTTGCTGCACTGGGTCAGCACCCACAAGCAGTGCTGGATGAACTGGACCGCCGTTTCGGCTTGTCCGGGCATGCGGAAAAAGCCGCACGCACAGCTGACTGACCTTCACTTTTCGAGCTTGAAATTTCTACGAGGATTGCTTCATGGGTATTTTTGACTGGAAACACTGGATCGTCATCCTGGTTGTCGTGGTACTGGTGTTCGGCACCAAGAAGCTCAAGGGTCTGGGCAGCGATGTCGGTGAGTCGATCAAGGGCTTTCGCAAAGCCATGAACGATGATGAGAAACCTGCCGAGCAGCCGCCGGTGCAGCCTCAGCAACCGCCGCAAGCAGCGCCACAGGGCTCGCCCCTGAACCAGCCGCATACCATCGACGCGCAAGCGCATAAAGTCGAAGAGCCAATCCGCAAAGACTAGGTCGTATTGAATGTTTGGTATCAGCTTCTCTGAACTGCTGCTGGTCGGCCTCGTCGCCTTGCTGGTGCTTGGCCCTGAGCGTCTGCCCGGCGCTGCGCGTACCGCTGGCCTCTGGATAGGCCGGCTGAAGCGCAGCTTCAATGCGATCAAACAGGAAGTTGAACGCGAAATCGGTGCCGACGAAATACGTCGGCAACTGCATAACGAGCACATCCTGTCGCTGGAAGAAGAAGCGCGCAAGATCATGTCTCCGCAGCAGCCCCCGGCCAACCCGCCTCCGGCAACCGAACAAACGCCCGCTGAGCCGGTGGTTTCGACTATTCCGAACACGCCGTCTGTGACACCTGCCGCTGATCTGGGGCCGGCCGCTCCGGCGGGCACTACGCCCGCTGCTGAACCGACGCCCCATGTCGCGACTGAACCTGCGCACGTGTCGCCAGCGACGCCAGCACCCAACGCACCCTCCGCCAACGATTCGTCACTGCCACCGCGAGCCCCATGAGCGATATTCCGGAAAATGACCAGCAAATGCCGCTGGTCTCGCACCTCACAGAACTCCGTTCGCGCCTGCTGAAATGCGTCCTGGCGATTTTCGTGATCTTCGCCTGCCTGTTTTACTTCACCCAGAAGATCTACACCTTCGTTTCGGCACCGCTCCGGGTTTTCCTGCCGGAAGGTGCAACGATGATCGCCACGGATGTGGCCTCGCCGTTCATCACGCCGTTCAAGCTGACCATGATGGTGGCGCTGTTCCTGGCCATGCCGGTGATCCTGCATCAGATCTGGGGCTTTATCGCACCGGGCCTGTACAAGCATGAGAAGCGCGTCGCGGTACCGCTTTTGGTGTCGAGCATCATCCTGTTCTATTCGGGCATGGCCTTCGCTTATTACCTGGTCTTCCCGCTGATATTCCACTTCTTCGCCAGCGTGACGCCGGAAGGCGTGTCGATGATGACGGACATCGCCAGTTATCTGGACTTCGTCATGACGCTGTTCTTTGCCTTCGGTGTAGCGTTCGAGATTCCGGTAGCCGTCGTGCTCCTGGTGTGGATCGGCATCGTTGACGTGAAGTACCTGAAAAAGATCCGCCCTTACGTGATCATCGGTTGCTTCGTGGTCGGCATGATTCTGACCCCGCCCGACATCTTCTCCCAGACACTGCTGGCTGTGCCGATGTGGCTGTTGTTCGAGATCGGGGTGTTGTGCAGTTCCATGATCACCAAGCGCGGCGATCATGCCGACGACCAGCCCGAAGAAGACAAGCAAGACCAGCCGCCCGCGACTCAGCCGTGAACCTGCTGCTTCTAGAAGACGCCGACTTTGTTGCGGCTGACAGGGTCGTACTGCGCGACAGACGCCTCAAGCATATGCAAGAGGTGCATCGCGCAGAAGTTGGCGACAGCCTGCGTGTCGGCCGTATTGGCGGCTTGCTGGGCAGCGCTGAGCTGCTGCGGCTTGAGGCACATGAAGCCGAGCTACGCATCACCCTCGACAGCGCCCCGCCCGCCAAACTGCCGTTGACCCTGTTGCTCGCCCTGCCCCGCCCGAAAATGCTGCGCCGGGTGTTTCAGACCGTGGCGACTATGGGTGTGTCCAAGGTCATTCTGCTCAACAGTTATCGTGTTGAAAAAAGCTTTTGGCAGACGCCGTTCCTTGAACCTCAAGCGATCCGCGAGCAACTGATTCTCGGCCTTGAGCAAGCACGGGACAGTGTGTTGCCCGAGATCATTATCGAAAAACGCTTCAAGCCGTTTGTCGAAGATCGCCTGCCGCAACTCGCCCAGGGGACTCTGGGTCTGGTCGGACATCCCGGCAACTTCCCCGCTTGCCCACGCGCCGTGACCGGGCCAGTCACCCTGGCCATCGGCCCCGAGGGCGGCTGGATTCCCTACGAAGTCGACCTGCTGACCAAAGCAGGGCTGCAACCGGTGCAGCTTGGCGAGCGCATCCTGCGGGTTGAAACAGCGGTGACTGCGTTATTGGCCCGGCTGTTCTGATCGACGAGCAAACAATTTTGTAGACGCTGCACTTTGCCCTTCGCATAGCACTAGCGCGCGGTAAACGCGACCTGTGTAGGAGTGAGCTTGGTCGCGATTCGGTTGTCCTGTCGACAACTTATCGCCAAACCTGATGCCATCGCGAGCAAGCTCACTCCTACAGATAGGACCATAACGACTCCTCCCTTCAGTTCCCCATCCCCCTGCCGATGCATGTTGTAAGAAATTACCTACAACAAACCTATTCCAAGGAGTTCCGCATGGGTTTGCTCGGCAAAAGTCTCGGTAACATGAGCGTTCGTCTGAAACTCGGGCTTGGTTTCAGTATCGTTTTACTGTTGACCATAGTGATCACAGCCACCGGGTGGTTAAGCGTTGCATCGCTGATTGATCGCGGTGAGAAACTGGTTTCGATTTCGCAAATCAGCGAGCAAACCCTGGATCTGCGTTCCAAGCGTCTGATGTACGAAATGCAGTACAACGATGAGGCTGCAAAGGCGCTCCTTGCCTCCCTCGACAAGCTCGACGCACTGACTAAAATCGCACGCAGCACGGTCTCAACCCCGGAAAGCCATCAATGGCTTGAAGACCAGTCACAAGCAGCTGGCGGATACCGTAGCGGATTTTTAGAGCTCACCCAGGCCATCCAGACACGTGAAGCCAGCCGTACCAATCTGGGCGCTACGGCCGACAAGGCTGTGGAAGAGGTCAACAAGATCGAAGCCTCGTTGCTGCAAGGTGACAGCGTCGTGCAATTTGATGCCGTGGTTGACGTCAGCAAGCTGATCCAGCAAGCGCGCTTCCAGGTCCGCGGCTACACCTACAGCGGTCGTGCCGAATTCGAACAGAATGCCAACGCCGCCATCGACGAGGCACTGACCGGCATCAACACGCTGGCCGGCAGTATTCCATCCAGTTATCTACCTCAATTGCAGGCAGCCAGCACCGCGCTCAAAGGCTACCGTGCAGCAGTCGGCCAATATCGCGACGCACAACTGGCGAGCAAGCAAGCCCTGGAAAAAATGGCCAAGCATGCAGTCGTGCTACTGGGCACATCCCAGAAACTGGCGGACGATCAATACAGCAAACGTGAGGCCGACAGCCAGCAGGCCAAGTCCATGTTGACCATCGCTACCGTGCTGGCACTGGTGTTCGGCATCATTGCCGCCTGGGTCATTACCCGCCAGATCGTCGGGCCGTTGCTGCAAACCCTGAATATTGTGGAGCGCGTTGCCGATGGTGACCTGAGCCACGACTTGGTCGTTGATCGTCGCGACGAAATGGGCCAATTGCAAACCAGCATTCAACGCATGACCGTCAACCTGCGCCAACTGATCGGCGGGATTCGCGACGGTGTAACCCAGATCGCCAGCGCGGCTGAAGAGCTGTCTGCGGTAACGGAGCAAACCAGCGCCGGGGTGAACAGCCAGAAGGTCGAGACCGACCAGGTGGCCACCGCCATGCACGAGATGACAGCCACGGTGCAGGAAGTTGCACGTAACGCCGAGGAAGCGTCTGAAGCGGCCGTAGCAGCGGATCAGCAAGCCCGTGAGGGTGATCGCGTGGTCAACGAAGCGATTACCCAGATCGAGCGTCTGGCTTCGGAAGTGGGTAACTCTACGGAAGCGATGAGCGAGCTCAAACGCGAAAGCGACAAGATCGGCAGTGTGCTGGACGTGATCAAGTCGGTTGCACAGCAGACCAACCTGCTCGCCCTCAACGCCGCCATCGAAGCAGCCCGCGCCGGGGAAGCCGGTCGTGGTTTCGCGGTCGTGGCCGACGAAGTGCGCAGCCTTGCTCAGCGCACTCAGAAGTCGACCGAAGAGATCGAGCAACTGATTGCAGGCCTGCAAAGTGGTACGCAGCAAGTGGCGACCATCATGGACAACAGCCGCGAACTGACCGTCAGCAGCGTGGAGCTGACTCGCCGTGCCGGTAGCTCGCTGGAGAACATCACCAAGACCGTTTCGGCAATCCAGGCGATGAACCAACAAATCGCCGCTGCCGCCGAAGAACAAAGCGCTACAGCTGAAGAGATCAACCGCAGCATCCTCAATGTGCGCGATGTCTCTGAACAAACTTCCGCTGCCAGTGAAGAAACCGCAGCGTCCAGCGTTGAGCTGGCACGACTGGGTAATCATTTGCAGGTGATGGTGAGCAAGTTTAAGGTTTAACGCCTGAATTGGAATGAGATTCCTTGTGGGAGCTGAGCTTGCTCGCGATAAGGCTGGACACAGTTCACTTTCGATCGCGTCCAGCCTTATCGCGAGCAAGCTCGGCTCCCACAAAGAGACCTCGCTGTGTCAGTACATTCACACACCCCACTCAGACCCCTCCTACGACCAACTCAGGTCGCGCTCTTCTTTGCCCTGCCGATGCGCTGACAACGTAGGTCCTGGCTTGTCCAGGCCCTACCTGTTTCGCACAATTGCAGGAGCTTTCCGATGTTTCGATGGATCAACCAAACGCTTGGCAACACCAGCGTAAAACTCAAGCTGTCCCTGGGTTTCGGCCTGGTGCTGATGCTCACGATGGCAATCACCCTGACCGGCTGGCATGGCCTGGACACCATGATTGAACGCTCGGAATCCCTGACGTCCATCGGGCAACTGAGCAACATGACCAAGGATTTGCGCACCGACCGCATTATCTATCGTCAGAAAAACAGCCCGGAAAACGCGAACAAGGTTGTTAACCAGCTCAATGGACTGGAGAGCCATCTGGAGGCATTGCGAAAAGAAACAGACGACCGCATCAGCGTTGGCTTGCTGATCGGGCAAAGCAAAATCGTCGCTGACATGGAGAAGACCTTTACAGCGCTCAGTGATGAGAACCAAAGGCGCGACCTGTCCCGGACTCAACTGGACCAACAATCGGAACAAGCGGTACAGGCTGTCGCGCTGGTGGAGATTGAAGTGCTCAAAGCCGTAAGCCAGGAGCAGGACAATGGCGAGCGGCTGGATGAATTCACCAACATCTCGCAGCTCAAGCAGCAGATCCAGAACGCTCGATTTCAGGTTCAGGCCTACACCTTCACTGCGCTGGAGGCCTATGAAACAGCAGCCATTGCCGCTATCGACGAGTCTCTGAAAGAAGTGCAGCAAATTGGCCAGGATCAGGCCGACAGCAACCTCAAAGGCCTGCAGCCGGCGAAAGAGGCGCTGGAGCGCTATCGTGCTCAGCTCGGTCACTTCAAGGACATTCAGGTCAAAGTGGAGGCCGCTCAGGAAACGCTCGAAGACCTGGGCGACAAGATGCTGAGCAGCGTCGCGGAACTGCTGGCCCTGCAAAGCCAGCAACGCGACACCGAGGCGGGCGCCTCTCGCACCATGCTGAGCAGCGTTGCCGTATTGGCGATGTTGCTTGGCCTGCTCGCAGCCTGGGTCATGACGCAACAAATCATCGCACCGCTGCGCGAGACACTGGCGGCCGCAGAACGTATCGCCAAGGGTGACTTGAGCAAGGACTTACAGGTTCAGCGCAAAGATGAAATGGGGCAACTGCAAGACAGCATGCAGGCCATGACCCTCAGCTTGCGGCAGTTGATCGGCGGGATCAGCGAGGGCGTCGCGCAGATAACCGATGCGGCGCAGCAGCTGTCGGCTGTGACCGAGCAGACCAGTACCGGGGTCAACAGCCAGAAAGACGAGACCGATCAGGTGGCTGCGGCCATGAACGAAATGACCGCGACCGTGCACGAAGTTGCACGTAGCGCACAAGAGGCTTCTCAAGCGGCGGCGCAGGCGGATCAGCAGGCGCGGGAAGGCGATCAGGTGGTGGGACAGGCAATCGGGCAGATTGAGCAATTGGCGGACGAGGTCAAGAAATCCACTCAGGCCATGAATCTGTTGAAGCTGGAAAGCGACAAAATCGGCGGCGTGCTGGACGTGATCAAGTCAGTCTCGCAGCAAACCAACCTGTTGGCGCTGAACGCTGCCATTGAGGCTGCGCGTGCCGGAGAAGCCGGACGTGGTTTTGCGGTCGTCGCCGATGAAGTGCGCGGTCTGGCGCAACGTACACAGCAGTCCACAGAGGAAATCGAAGAGCTGATTGCAGCGTTGCAAAGCGGCACCCAACAAGTCGCCACGACACTGGATAACAGCCGCAGCCTGACCGACAACAGCGTGCAATTGAGCCGCCGCGCAGGCAGCGCGCTGGAGCAGATTACCCGCACCGTATCGACCATTCAGGACATGAACCAGCAGATAGCCACCGCCAGCGAAGAACAAAGCGCCGTGGCGGAGCAGATCAATCGCAACATTATCAGCGTGAGGGATGTGTCAGAGCAGACCGCGTCGGCGAGCGATCAGACGGCGGCGTCAAGTGTGGAGCTGGCGCGGTTGGGGACGCATTTGCAAGGACTGGTGGCAAAGTTTCGGGTGGGCTAGCGCGTTACTGTTGGAGCGAGGCTTGCCCGCGAAGAACGATAACGCGGTGTTTCAGGCACACCGAAGCGATAGATTCGCGGGCAAGCCTCGCTCCAACATGTTCAGCGAATCATTTACGGCTGGCGATGATGTACACAGCGTGAATGATGCCTGGGAAGTAACCAAGGATGGTCAGCAGGATGTTCAACCAGAACGCGCCGGCGAAACCGACTTGCATAAACACGCCCACGGGCGGCAGCAGGATTGCGAAGATGATGCGAATAATGTCCATGGGGTAGCTCCAGATTAAATGGCTCTCGTAAGCCATACAGCGAATGGACCCATGGGCAATGAAAGAGGTTCCATTTGGTCTGGCAACCAGCCATTACCGAGGAGAATCGTGGGTTGAAGCGGCCGCAAATCTTCTGCAACTTAATCGGCCCCAATAAGAAAACCCCGCCTAAGCGGGGTTTTGCAGACTGTTTCCCTGACTTCCATTTCTCCCCACCATCCTGGCAGGCATCCTTACGTGTCCGTGTTATTTGTTGCGCTTCCTGCGCTACGTCCTTGGAACAAAGATTAACTTTGGATCCAACATTCGGATAGAGGCAAAAAAGCACCACGTAGTGTAAGCAAATGCTTACAAAGCCTCAGTCGTCAAAATTGCGCCGCATCCAGCAGGAACAGCGACTCGCTTCCCGCCTTGACCGAAGCACTCAATGAGTGGATGCGCGGCAGCAAGCGGGCGAAGTAAAAACGTGCCGTGCCGAGCTTGCTGGCGTAGAAATCTTCCTGAGCTTCTTTACCCAACGCCGCTTTGGCCATCATCGCCCACAGGTAGGCGTATGTGGTGTAACCAAATACGTGAAGGTATTCGACGGACGCGGCACCGATTTCCTGCGGGTTGTTACGGGATCGGTCGAGAATCCAGTGAGTCAACTCGTCCAGCGTATCCAGCGCAGCGCTCAACGGCTTGGTGAATTCGCTCAGGGATGGGTCAGAACCGGTGATGAAACCACGAACCTCATCCGAGAAAAGTTTGTAGTAGGCGCCGCCGCTGCCAACGATCTTGCGACCGACCAGATCCAGCGCCTGAATGCCGTTGGTGCCTTCGTAGATCTGAGTGATGCGCACGTCACGCACCAGTTGCTCCTGACCCCACTCGCGAATGTAGCCGTGACCACCAAACACTTGCTGGCCGTGGACAGTGGTTTCCAGGCCCATGTCGGTCAGGAACGCTTTGGCGACGGGGGTCAGCAACGCGACCAATTCATCAGCGCGCTGCCGAGCGACGTCATCTTCGCTGAACTTGGCGATATCCAGCTGTATCGCTACATAGGTAGAAAACGCACGACCACCTTCATTCAGCGCTTTCATAGTCAGCAACATGCGCCGCACATCCGGATGGACAATGATCGGGTCAGCCATTTTCTCAGGCTGTTGCGCGCCGGTTGGCGAACGGCTCTGCAGACGGTCACGGGCGTAATCAATGGCGTTCTGGTAGGAACGCTCACCGGAAGCCAGGCCCTGAATGCCCACGCCAAGACGCTCGTAATTCATCATGGTGAACATCGCCGCCAAGCCCTTGTTAGGCTCGCCGATAAGATAACCGACCGCTTCATCGAAGTTGATGACACAGGTAGCGGACGCCTGGATACCCATTTTGTGCTCAATGGAACCGCAGCTCACGGTGTTACGGGCGCCCACACTGCCATCAGCATTGACCATGAATTTCGGCACCAGGAACAGCGAAATACCTTTCGGTCCGGCAGGCGCATCCGGCAGCTTGGCCAGGACCAGATGAATGATGTTTTCAGTCAGGTCGTGCTCGCCGCCAGTAATAAAAATCTTGGTGCCGGAAATTTTGTAAGAGTCGTCCGCCTGCGGTTCGGCCTTGGTGCGGATGATGCCCAGATCAGTCCCCGCATGGGCCTCAGTCAGGCACATCGAACCCGACCAGGCGCCGGAGTACATGCTCGGCAGGTACGTGGCTTTGAGTTCTTCTGTGGCGTGGGTGTTGATCGAGACACAGGCCCCGGAAGTCAGCATCGGGTACAGGCCGAAGGCCAGGCTTGCCGAATTGAGCATCTCTTCGACCTGAGCCGAAACCGCTTTGGGCATGCCCATGCCGCCGAAATCAGGATTACCGCCAACGCCCACCCAGCCGCCTTCCGCGTATGTCTGATAGGCCTGCGGGAAACCGTCGGGGGTAGTCACGGCAGTGTCGTTCCAGGTACAGCCCTGTTCGTCGCCATTACGGCTCAGCGGTGCGATGCTCTTGCTGGTGACTTTGCCGGCTTCTTCAAGGATTGCTTCGACTGTCTCTGCATCAACCGTCTCTGCCAGTGCCGGCAGCTGCGCCCAAAGCTTCGAGACCTCGAAGACCTCATTAAGTACGAAACGCATATCGCGCAACGGCGCTTTGTAGTCAGCCATGGCAAACCTCACTGGGACAGGAGCAGTACGTCTGAATGGAGGAATCGCGCGATGAGTGCGCGAAGTCAGTGTCGATGGGACGAGTGTACTCCAACGCCACTAGAGACACATAGGGTCGATATATGACCAAATTACATATTTAAGTCACGCAAATATCCAGCAACCGTCAGAGAGCCCACGACTGCTTCGCATCATGCCAATTCCTGTAGGAGCTGCCGAAGGCTGCGATCGCGGTGTATCAGGAGAAATGCTTCGCAGCCTTCGGCAGCTCCTACAGAACATGCATTTCAATCCATTAATTTTGCGTTTTGTTTGATGCACGCTTGCCCGCGATAGCGTCAGAGCAGCCAATATATTTATCGACTGACAGACCGAATCGCGGGCAAGCGCGCTCCTACAGGGAGGTGAGCGTCCGGGGAAGATTAAGCAGCAGCTGTCCGCACAGCACCGCGCTTGGTGCTCTGCCCGTGGGACATGACGCAGTTGCGGCCAGCGCCTTTGGCGGCATAGAGCGCCTGGTCGGCCGCCTTGAGGACTTCTTCAGGGGTGCGATGCTCCGGCAGACGCTCGGCAACGCCAATGCTGACCGTCACCGACACACTGGTGGCAGGCCCTGCCCCTCGTCGCTGACGGCCTTGCTGATCGTCTTTGGGGCGGTTATCGGGATTGCGCAACTGAATCTCATAGTTGGCGATCAATTCACGAATGGCTTCCAGATGCGGAATGCATTCCTCGATGGACTTGGCAGCAAACACGATGGCGAACTCTTCACCGCCATAGCGATAAGCCTTACCGCCGCCACTGGTGATTCTCGACAACTTGCTGGCCACCAGCCGCAATACCTGATCGCCCACGTCATGGCCGTGGGTGTCGTTGAATTTCTTGAAGTGGTCGACGTCGCCCATGGCCAGAACGTAATTGCGCCCCAGACGCTGCATACGCTCATTGAGCGCGCGACGCCCCGGCAAACCGGTCAGTTCGTCGCGGAAGGCCATTTGATAAGCCTCATGAGCGACACCCGCTGCAATCATCAACATCACCTGGCTGCACATGATGTTCAGCGTGAACGGCAAAATGAAGGTTTTCGGCAATGCCCAGAACAGGCCAACCAGACCAATCAGCTGCGCGGCGTGCAAGGGACGAGGCTTGCGCACGTATTGCGCGATAAGCAAACCGAAGGCAATCAGGAAAGAAAGGTAGGACAGCTGAATCAGGCTCATCCACGAGCCATGCAGCGCAGGCCAGCGGATTTCTGCCAGCGACGCCAACAGCGCAGCCGGATAGCTTTGCTCCAGCCCCAGCGCGACAGCACCCACCGCGACCAACACCGCAAGGCGGGCGATCAGGTCCTGGACCAAGTGAGTTCGCTCTTCCCAGGCGGCATAGACCCCGTACAACAAGGGCAGCAGCAAGCACACCAGATGGAACACCACGGCAGCGTCTTCACGCACCTTGCCGTTATCGCGGAAATAATCAGTTTGCGTGTCGAGCAGGAAATAGGCGGTGTAGACGGTAATCATCAAAAACAGCTCGCGCTGGCGACGATAGACACAGCAATACGCGCCACCCAATAGCAGAACCAGAGTGGGCAGAACGTTGAACAGGGACGTGAAGAAAACGTTCAGGTCCTTGACGTATGCGGCCCCCAGCCCCCCCACCAATAAAACCAGCGAAGGCAGAAAATGACTCAGGCGTGCAGCAGAAGAACGCAACAAATGGGATGTCTCCTACCCATCACAGGGTAAAGAACTTAGTAGCTGGCATTGTGCCTTCATCCGCTCGGATATGCATTCAGAAGAACTAAATAGCAGGCTACTTTCTTTAACGGCAGCAATCCGGAAATGTTTATTGGCAGGAGGTGAAGATCGCGTGACGGCAGCGAAGTCACAGGTAGGAGCGAACTTGTTCGCGAGCAGCGATACCTGACACACCGCCTCGCGAACAAGTTCGCTCCTACCGGGATCCACGCTCCCCAAAAAAAAGCCGCCTCCCCCGAAGGAGAAGCGGCTTTGAGTGAAACCGGCGAGGCTTAGTAAGCCAGGCCGAAATCTTCTTCTTTCATGTCCATCAGGTTGTTGGCACCCGACAGCATGGCAGCAACGTGCGAGCGGGTACGAGGCAGGATGCGCTGGAAGTAGAAACGCGCAGTCTGCAGCTTGGCGGTGTAGAACGCCTCTTCGCTGGTGCCAGCGGCGAGCTTCTCGGCCGCCACGCGAGCCATGTCAGCCCAGAAGTAAGCCAGGCAGGCGTAACCGGAATACATCAGGTAATCCACCGACGCAGCACCGACTTCTTCACGATCCTTCATGGCGGCCATGCCCACTTTCATGGTCAGTTCGCCCCACTCCTTGTTCAGCGCGGCCAGCGGAGTGATGAACTCCTGAACAGCTTCGGCGCCTTCGTTGTTCTGGCAGAACTTGTGGACGATCTTGGTGAAGCCCTTGAGCGCTTCGCCTTGAGTCATCAGCACCTTACGACCCAACAGGTCCAGCGCCTGAATACCGGTGGTGCCTTCGTACAGCATGGAAATGCGGCTGTCGCGAACGTTCTGCTCCATGCCCCACTCGGCGATAAAGCCGTGGCCGCCGTAGATTTGTACACCGTGGTTAGCGGACTCGAAGCCCACTTCAGTCATGAACGCCTTGGCAATCGGCGTCATGAACGCCAACAGTGCATCGGCCTGCTTCTTGTGTTCAGCGTCTTCGCTGTACTTGGCGATATCCACCTGTTTGGCGGTGAAATACACCATGGCACGCGTGCCTTCGGAGAAAGCCTTCATGGTCAGCAGCATGCGACGCACGTCGGGGTGGACGATGATCGGATCAGCGGCTTTGTCCGGCGCTTTCGGGCCAGTCAGGGAACGCATCTGCAGACGATCACGCGCGTATTTCAGGCCGCCCTGGAAGCCGATTTCGGCGTGGGCCAGACCTTGCAATGCGGTACCCAGACGCGCGGTGTTCATGAAGGTGAACATGCAGTTCAGACCTTTGTTCGCCGGGCCGATCAGGAAGCCGGTGGCCGCATCGAAGTTCATCACGCAGGTCGCGTTGCCGTGGATGCCCATCTTGTGTTCCAGAGAACCACAGTTCACGGCATTGCGCTCGCCAACGCTGCCGTCAGCGTTTGGCAGGAATTTCGGCACGATGAACAGTGAGATACCTTTGGTGCCAGCAGGGGCATCCGGCAGACGCGCCAGTACGATATGGACGATGTTATCGGCCATGTCGTGCTCGCCAGCCGAGATAAAGATTTTGGTGCCGGTGACACGATACGAGCCATCAGCCTGAGGTTCCGCCTTGGTCCGCAGCATGCCCAGGTCGGTACCGCAGTGGGATTCGGTCAGGCACATGGTGCCGGTCCATTCGCCCGACACCAGCTTGGTCAGGTACAGGTGCTGCTGTTCTTCGGTGCCGTGTTCGGAAATGGTATTCATCGCGCCATGGGACAGACCTGGGTACATGCCCCAGGACCAGTTGGCTTCGCCGACCATCTCACTAACCGCCAGCCCCAGGGATTCAGGCAAGCCCTGACCACCATGCTCAACGTCGTGCGCCAGGCTTGGCCAGCCGCCTTCGACGAATTGCTTGTAGGCCTCTTTGAAGCCGCTCGGCGTTTTCACGCCCGACTCGCTCCACGTACAACCTTCCAGATCACCAACACGATTCAGCGGTGCCAGCACCTGCTCACAAAACTTGGCGCCTTCTTCAAGAATGGCGTCGACCATGTCTGGAGTAGCGTCCTGGCAAGCCGGCAGACTTTGATAGTGCGCTTCGTAGCCGAGCAGTTCGTCACGAACGAAGCGAATATCACGCAAGGGGGCCTTGTAGTCAGGCATAGCGATAAACCTCTGCTGATGAAACCTGGAAATGTATGACCGATCGGTCGCTGCGGGAATGTTCCCCAACCACCGGACAATCTCGGATGCCTAGCGGTCAAACAGGTGTTTGAAACATACGTTTACGCCCAAACCTTGTCAAGCGTGCGTCTACTACCTTTCATCTTGAGATGTTTTACAAGACGCACAGGCAAAGGCACACAGCGGGATAAATACCGTTTGTCGACGTGATGAGTCTAGTTGAGAGAGATGACTTTGCGGCGTAGCGCGGAGGAAATAGAAGCGAGTGATGACAGGGAATTCAGCGCATGCCGTGCGCAGATCGCACGGCATTGGAGAGGTAAATCAGGCGTAGGTATCGATCAGAGTGCCGAGCATTTCGTCGCTGGCTTTCTGCACGGCAACACCGGCTTCAGCCTGAAATTTTCCAGAAGCCATTTCGACCAGATTCGCGGACAAGTCAGAACGTTGGGAACGGTCAACCGACCGCAGGTTTTCCAGCTGGAAGTCCGAAGACTGGCTTCTGCCGGAGACTTCAATGTTGCTGCTGGCGATTTGAGTAGCCGCTTGATCGACACGCGACTGCCCGACTTCCATGGCGCTGAGGCCTGGATAGAGCGTGTTATTCATGGAGATTTGCATAAATCGATCCTCTGTTCGTAAGCGAACACGGGCTTATTTAAGCAGCAAACCCGGCGAAACACCCGACAAAAAGACTAATGGCACAAAGCCTCTTCATAGGCTTAGCCTTTCTCGTTTGGCCAGTTTACTGCTTCGACCTGAATCACATTGATCAATTTTTGTGCGGTGGCGCACATTCCAGCCACACCGATGCCCTGTAGGAGCCATCGGAGGTTACGACGGTCGCGAAGCAGTGTGTCAGACAGACCGCAATCGCAGCCTCCGGCAGCTCCTACATGAACCGTGCAGATCTCAATCCAGCAACTCCAGATGCAGATACTCCGCCACCGCGTCAGCCCCGGCCTTCTTCAACTTGGGCACTCGCCCCAGACACGGCGCAGGCAAACGCTCAGCCAAGGTCGCCAGATTCTCTTCGAGGCGCGAGGTTTTCGGGTCGATGATATTCGCGACCCACCCCGCCAATTGCAGCCCATCTGCAGCGATCGCTTCAGCGGTCAGCAACGCATGACTGATACACCCCAGGCGCACGCCAACAACGAGAATCACCGGCAATTGCAGACCGACGGCCAGATCCGACAGATTGGCCTGGTCGGCCAGCGGCACACGCCAGCCACCCGCCCCTTCGATCAGAGTGAAGTCAGCATTGCGGGCCAGTAACAAGCGCATCGGACCCAGCAGCGCCTGCACCGTGAGCGCGACGCCCGCCTCCCGCGCAGCCAGATGTGGTGCGATGGCGGGTTCGAACGCAAACGGATTGATCTCGTCATAACTCAACGCTATCGAACTCTCGGCCATCAGCGCCAGGGCATCCGGGTTGCGCAAGCCATCAGGAGCGACCACACACCCCGACGCGACGGGCTTACCCGCGAGCGTACTCAACCCGCTCAACCGGGCAGCATGCAACAAGCCCGCAGCAATCGTAGTTTTACCAACATCAGTGTCGGTGCCTGCGACGAAGTATGCACGGCTCATCTCGGCAATCCCTTTTCACGTGGTGAACTCAGACGGTTTTTTCCAATACCGCGTAGATAACCTGATACGTCGCAGGCAAACCTTCAGCCTGACGATAACCTTCATACGCCTCAATCAAGGCTAGTAGCCGCGCCCGCCCGGTCAAACCGCCGGGACGTCCGGGGTTGAGATTGTGTGCGCCCAATGCTTTCAGCTCATGGGTCAGGCTGCGCACATCCGGGTAGTGCAGGACATGCGGACGGACCTCAAGCGAGCGTACTCGCATCCCGCTGGCCGCGCATAACTGTTGGTAATCGTCGAGTTGCCGGAAGCGGTTGACGTGAACCAGCCCGTCTACCGCCTGCCAGCTGTCGCGTAATTCATAAAGGGTGCCGACGCACAGACTGGCAAAGGCAAACACGCCCCCCGGCGGCAGTACGCGACGTGCTTCACTCAGGACAGCAGCAAAATCGGCACACCACTGCACCGCGAGACTGGAGAAAATCAGCTCACAGCTGTCATCGCGCAGCGGCATGCGTTCAGCATCGCCCGCCACGAAATACTCAGCGCCGCCCAACGGCTGAGCATGGCGCAACATGCCTTCGGCAATATCAAGCGCAACGCCTTTGCTGCCCGCAAAGGTCTCGGCCAGGGCGCGACTGAAATAGCCGGTGCCGCTGCCCAGATCCAGCCAGCGCCGGGGGGACAGCCCGGCAGGCAGACGCGACAGCAGTTCGCCGCCCACCGCACGCTGCAACTCGGCGACGCTGTCATAACTGCCCGCTGCACGGGAAAAAGAGGCCGCCACCTGGCGTTTGTCGGGCAAACCACCCGGCAGCCGTGGATTGGAAAGATCAGTCATCACCGGACTCATGCAGAAAAGCGTGGATCGCCGCCGCCACACCGTGGGGGTTTTCCAGCAGGAAGGCATGGCTGGCCTGTTCGATCAGCCCCACTTCCACATCAGGTAACAGCGCCAGCAGATCACTCGCTGCCTCGGCGGGCACAAATGCATCCAGACCGGCAAACAGATGCAACTGCGGACCGCGAAAGGTTTGCAGCGCGCTTCGGGTATCAAGTTGCCCCAGCAACTGCAGGCCGTGTACCAATGCGTTGATGGAGCCATGGGGCGCGCCCGCTTTGAGCAACCGCGAAATAGCCCGCGGGTCTTCGGCCCCTTGTGCACACAGCAGACTGAAGCGCTTCAAGGTCGCGTCCGGATGATCAATGCATCCAGTCAGGAAAGCATCGAAATCCCCGGCCGGCATCGCGTTGGGCCACGCACCACGGGGCACGAAACTGGCGTTGCTGGCCAACGTCAGAAGACCACAGCAACGCTCACCACGACGCGCAGCCAGCTCAGCGGCGAGCATACCGCCCAGTGACCAGCCACCTAGCCAGGCGTCATCGGGCAGGCTCGCGCCCAGCTCGTCTAGCCATTCTCGAAGATCGCTGCTGTCCAGCTCCGGCAAGGGCTCGATTTCCACCCGGAGGTGCTCGTCGAGACCGCGCAACGCAGCGGCCAAAGGTTCCAGAGGCGAGATGCCCAAGCCCCAACCCGGTAACAGAATCAACCGATCACGCATGCTCTGGCTCCACCTGTTCGCTCATGCCCAGCAGCGGGTAACACTGCGCCAATGCATTCAACAATAGCTGCACTTGGGCGGCGCTGTGTGCGGCGGATAACGTCACGCGCAATCGCGCGCTGCCAGCGGGTACAGTCGGCGGGCGAATAGCGGTTACCAGCAGGCCGTGCTCGCGCAGCATCCGGGACAGGCGCACAGCCTGCCCGGCATCGCCGATGAGGATCGGCTGGATCGGCGTGAAGCTGTCCATCAGCGTCAGGCCAATCTGTTCGGCCCCGGCGCGAAACTGTGCGATGAGCTGCGTCAGGTGTTCACGACGCCAATGCTCGGTGCGCAACAACTCAAGGCTTTTCAGTGTTGCGCAGGCCAGGGCCGGAGGTTGGCTGGTGGTGTAGATGTACGGTCGTGCGAACTGGATCAGGGTTTCGATCAATTCTTCGCTGCCCGCTACAAAGGCTCCGGACGTGCCGAACGCCTTACCCAACGTGCCGATCAAGACCGGCACGTCATCCATGCCCAAACCGAAATGCTCAACAATACCGCCACCATTGGCGCCCAACGGACCGAAGCCATGAGCATCATCAACCATCAGCCAGGCGCCTTTGGCTTTCGCGGTGTGTGCGAGGGTCGGTAGATCGGCGATATCGCCATCCATGCTGAACACGCCATCAGTGACCACCAGCGTATCGCCAACGGCTTTCTCCAGACGTGAATTCAAACTCTGGGCGTCGTTGTGCAGATAACGGGAAAACCGCGCACCGCTGAGCAATCCGGCATCCAGAAGCGAAGCATGATTGAGGCGATCTTCGAGCACGGTGTCGCCCTGCCCTACCAACGCAGTAACGGCACCAAGGTTGGCCATGTAGCCATTGGAGAACAGCAGCGCACGCGGTCGCCCGGTGAGCTCGGCCAGCGCCTCTTCCAGTTCGTGATGCGGGCTGCTGTGGCCGATCACCAGATGCGAAGAGCCACCGCCAACGCCCCACTTATCAGCGCCTGCCTGCCAGGCGGCGATAACTTCGGGGTGATTGGCCAGCCCCAGATAATCGTTGTTGCAGAACGCCAGCAACGGCTTGCCGTCGACTACCACTTCGGGGCCTTGCGGGCTTTGCAGCAAAGGGCGCTGGCGATAGAGATTGTCAGCACGCCGGGAAGCCAGACGTGCGCTCAGATCGAAAGACATGGAGGGCCTCGAGGAGGGAAGCTGTTTGGAGATCCATGTGGGAGCGAGGCTTGCCCGCGATAGGGTTAACC